>CANRDR010000081.1 GCA_947629425.1 uncultured Bacilli bacterium
TAACGGTTAACAGCCGTGCGCTCTACCGACTGAGCTAAACAGGCACTTTATAATGGAGCGGATGATGGGAATCGAACCCACGTTATCAGCTTGGAAGGCTGAAGCTCTACCATTAAACTACATCCGCAATTCAAGTAGGCAATTTAAATTATACCATAGATAAACTAAATTGCAATACTTTTTTGTCCATTTTTATTTATTTTTTGAATATTACATTAATATTATATTCATTTTTTTATAATATAAACTAATTATTTTTAACTAAACTTAAAGAAACTTTATGTTTTTCTAATGAAATATCATCTACATAACAAGTAATAATATCTCCAACTGATACAATATCATTAGGATCTTTAACAAAACTTTTACTCATTTTAGATATATGTAGTAAACCATCATCATGTAATCCAATATCTATAAATGCTCCAAAAGAAGCTACATTTCTAACTGTTCCTTTTAATTCCATACCTATTTTTAAATCTTCTATTGTTAATATATCACTTTTTAAAATAGGTGGATCTATTTCTTCTCTAGGATCTAATCCAGGATTACATAATTCTTTTATAATATCTTCTATAGTATATATGTCTGTATTTAATTCTTTAAATAAATTATTAACATCTGCATCTTTTAATGCTTTTTTAAATTCATCAGTATTTATATCTTTTATATTTAAATTTAACATATTAAGCATTTTATTTGTTATTTCATAAGATTCAGGATGGATTCCAGTATTGTCTAATGGATTAATTCCATTATTAATTCTTAAGAAACCTATAGATTGTTCATATACTTTATCACTTAATCCAATATTTTTTATTTCTTCTCTAGATTTAATTAAATGTTTTTCTTTATATTTTAATATTTTATTAATAACTGAAGTAGTTAAACCTGATATATATTTTAATATACTTTCACTTGCAGTATTAATATTAACACCTACTTCATTTACTATTTTAGATACTGTAAAATTTAAATTCTCTTCTAATTTTTTTTGATTAACATCATGTTGATATTCTCCAATACCAATACTTTTTGGATCAATTTTTACAAGTTCTGATAATGGATCTTGTACACGTCTTCCGATACTTACTGCACTTCTTTCTTGTACTTCAAATGTAGGAAATTCTTTTTGTGCTAATTTGCTTGCTGAATAAACAGATGCTCCTGCCTCAGATACTATTATGTAATAAACGTCTTTTAATTCTTTACAAATACTTGCAACTAACTCTTCACTTTCACGAGATGCTGTTCCATTACCTATTGCAATTAAATTAAGATTATATTTTTCAATTAATTCTTTTATCTTTATAGTAGCGCCAACTTTATCATTTTTAGGTTCATGTGGATATATAACATCTATATGTAATACATTTCCTTGTTCATCTAAACATGCAAGTTTGCAACCTGTTCTAAATGCTGGGTCAAAACCTAATACTCTATATCCTTTTAAAGGTCTCGTCATTAGTAAATTTTCTAAATTTGTATCAAATATACTTATAGCCTTTTCATCTGCATATTCAGTTAATTCACTTCTTATTTCTCTTTCTATACTAGGTAGTATTAATCTTTTTAAACTATCTTTTATTGCATTTTTAACTATATCTACAACATATGATTTATCATTTTTTATTATTTTTGATTCTAAATAAGATATAATTTCATCAACATTATAATCTAAACTAACAGATAATATATTTTCTTTTTCTCCTCTATTAATAGCAAGTGTTCTATAACTTTTCATATATTTAATAGAATCTTTAAAATCATAATATATTTCATATGTTTTAAGTTCATCAACTGCATTCTTTTTTAGTTTACTTACTAAATATCCATTATTAAATATTTTATTTCTAATATATTTTCTATAATATGCATTATCACTTATCCATTCACTAATAATATATCCAGCATTTAATACTGCTATATCAGTTTCTAAATTAAATGGTTTACAAAGTTTATCAATATTACCTTCTGTAGGAAAAGACATAATCTTTTTAGCAAGTGGAACTAATCCCATTTTTATTGCTTCACTTGCTTTAGTTTTTTTCTTTTCTTTAAATGGTCTATATAAATCTTCTACTTCAGTTAATTTTTTACATTTTAAAATACTTTCCTTTAATTCATCTGTTAAAAGTCCTTTTTCATCTATTAATCTTATAACAGTTTCTTTTCTTTCCATTAAATTTTGATAGTATGTATATAAATCATTTATACTTTTTATTTGATTTTCATCTAATGCTCCAGTAGCTTCTTTTCTATATCTTGCAATAAATGGTATTGTAGCACCTTCACTTAATAATTTAAGTGTTGCACTTATTTGTGTTTCTTTTATATTTAATTCATTTTTTAATTCTTCTATTATTAATTCATTCATTATGTTTACCTCTTAACTTTCAAAATTTATTGTATCAATTTTATGTAAAAAAGTCATTAGATTTATACATTTTTTTCTTAATATTTCATTTAAAATTATTACAAAAAATTTTTTTTAGCATATTTTCACCACTTTTTACCGTATTTTAGTAATTTCTGGTGAAAATCAAGTATTGTATTAAAAAAAGAGTTTGTCACTCTTAATATATTTTTATTATTCCAATTATTTTGTCTTCTTTATAATAACCTATAGTTATTTTATCATTATTATTTATAAATGGAAGTTCATCACTTAATTCTATTGATGCAATATATTTATTATTATCTGTATCAGTTATGTAATAGAATGTATTTCCATTTTTTGTAGCATCAGTTATTTTTTTAATAGTAATTTCTTTTTTAGTTAAAATATCTTCACTTACTTCATCTGCATAACTTTCTAAATAATTTTGTGCTGCTGTTAATATACCTTTTGAAGCATCCGTTACAACTACTTTTTGATAATCTTCAACATTTACAAATCCATACATTTTTACTAGTCCTGCTGCATCTTTTAAACTTACTAAATATGTTGGTTTATTATTTAAATTAATTAATAATGGAAAAGTTGATTCGTAATTCATTTGTTGAACTTGCCCTTCTGCTGAAGCCATTGCACTATATTCTTCAGCACCTGCTACACTATAAAATACAGTATGTCCTGTTCTCATATTAGTTAAAATAAATCCTAAATTAGATTCATCTGCTAATACAGATGTAATTCCTGTATATAAATATATATCATCATTCATTGCAAGATAATTATATCCATCGGTAGTATTTACTACATTTTTTTGTCCAAACAAACTATTAAAGTATCCACCACGATAAGTACCCCAATCATCTACTTGTTCAATTATTAAATCTGCATCAAATGCATTATCTACCCAAGTTGGAATGTCTTTTAAGTCATATTTTTTAGACTTACCTGTAATTGGATCTAATATAATAACACCTGTTACCTTTGCTTTTAATCCTACACCTGTATAAGATAAAGTAGTTGTAATCCAATATGGATTTCCATCATTATCTATTTCAAAATCACTTTCTCCAAATATTTCTGTTGGATAAGAAAATCTTAACTTTCTATCTAGTTTTTCATTAAAATGAGCGCTAGGCATATATTTCATACCTTTATCAAGTCTAACTAAGTCTGCATCTCCCGTAACTGAATTAACAGTAATATAACCTTTTACACCTTCATTTCTATTTGTAAACCATTTAATAATATCTGCATATTCTAAAGGAGTTACTCTTATAATATCATTATTATAATTTATTTGAGTATATTCATCTGAAACATAATATTGACTTACTAAATCACTCATTTGTCCCATAACTCTATCTCCTAGTTTTTCACTAGAATATTTATCTAATAATGGTAATTTATTAAAATCAACTAATTCTATATCTTTAGTAAAATCACCTGTTTCATCAACTGTAATTCTTTTTGCATAACTAGAAGCATTAAATAATGGTGAACAAATAAAATTAACTAATATAATACATACTACAATTAATGGTATTAATAAAATAGGTGCAAAAGATAATTTATTTGGTTTAAATCTTCTTAAATTAATAACTGTAGTATTTAATTTAAATAAAGCATTTAATACAATAAATAATACTATTGCTGATATTATAAAAGACCAAAATGACATAGAACTTAAATTTATTGGAGGTAATACAATATAGTAATATAAAGACATTATAATAATTTCAATTAATATTGGTATAAATTTTTTCATAAAACACCTAAACTTTCTATATTTATTATACATCATAATAAAAAATAGTGATATATTTTCACTATTTAATTAAAAATATTATTCATTTATTTCTACTTTTTCTTTTATTTTATCTTCTAATAATTTGGGATTATTTAATATATATTGCATTAAATGAATTGATTTAATTAAGTAAAATCCATCTGCAATTCTTTCATCTATAGTAATTCCAAAATCACAATAATATTTATTTCCTTCTTCATGTATTTCACCTATTGTAACAATACCAGAACATGTTCCAAAATCAGTAACATTATGATATATTCCATTACAATGCAACGTTCCTATATTAGAAATTAACATACTACTATAATATATATTATCTTTAGATAAATCTTCTGGTAACATTCCATGTTTATCAAGCCATTTAAATATACTTATAATAGGTACTCTTATTAAATTAGGTAAAATACCAAAAAATTTAATTGCACTATTTGCACCACTAGTTTTTTCACTTTTATTTCTTATATTATCTACTTTTGTTTTTATTTTTTTGCTAATACTATATAAATCATCATTATTATCTAACTTAATAACTACCATTATTTCATCTTCAAAATCTTCTAAACTAACTTTCATTACATAAGATAAAGATATATCATTATGTTCATATACATGTCTATTTGTAATAAATCTATTTAATAGTGGTCTATTATATATTACTTTACCAAATAAAGTCATAAAAGCATGAAAATATGTAATATCTTTATCTTTTTTCTTCTTTTCTTTTATAAATTTAACTAATTCTGTTACATCCATTTTTTGATTTATAAATAGTTCACTTTGATAACGTTTAGGTTTTAAATCTATTAATATTTGACTCATTTCATTAATTTTACATCTTTTAGCATTTTTAAACATAACTCACCATCCTATACAAGATTATATTAAAATTCTTTTTTTAAGTAAATTCTTAAAGATATTTTATAAGATATATATAATAATATTATTATAATTAATGGTATTAATATTAAAAAATAATTTTCTAAGAATGATAAACTATTAAGTATTTTATTTATATTTATATATTGTAATAAAATTGAACCTAAAATAATTATACCAAATACCATTATAAATATTCCTATTCTTGCTTTTTCTACACCTAATTTATATATCATAGGATACATAAACATTAATACTAACATTGTACCAAATACAATACTAGTCATATTAAATATTGTTAATTTAAAATCTACTATATTTAATTTATAATACGATATTAAAATAGATAGAATTGTTGTAATAATACTTACTGTTAATATTAAAATTATTGTTGTAATATATTTAGCTTTAACACTATTTTTTCTTCCATTAGGCAATGTTATTGCATATGAATCCCAATTATTATAATTATCATAACTGAATGTAGAAATCATTAACATAACAGAAATAAATGGTAATATAAATGATATATCCATTTCTCCCATAAATCCCATTATTACATAAATTATTAATAATATTGCTATTATCTTAAAATTACTTTTAATCATTAATAAATCTTTTTTTATAAATCCTAACATTATTCTTCCCCCTTAATCATTAATACCATTAAATCATCTAATGTTATTTTATCTATTACATTTATTTTATATTTGTTCTTAAATTCTTTTATATTTTTTATTAATACTTCATAATTATATTTATTTTTTTTATATTTAATATAATCTTTTTTATTTATATTATTAAATTCTTCTTTATTACATTTTGCTATAGCATAATTATCTAATATTTCATCTTTTGTATCTGATAAAATTATTTCACCATTATTTATAAATGTAATATAGTCTGCTATATTTTCTAAATCTTTAGTAATATGTGTTGATAGCAATATAGAACATTCTTCATCTGCAATTATATTTTGAAATATATCTATTATTTCACTTCTTGCTACTGGATCCAATCCACTTGTAGGTTCATCTAAAATTAATAGTTTTGGATGATGAGATAATGCAACTATTATTTCTAGTTTTTTTCTCATTCCTTTTGATAATGTTTTTATTTGTTTATTATTTGGTAAATTAAATTCTTTTAAATAATTATTAAACATATTAGAATCCCAATTTTTATATACACTTATCATTATATTATTTATATCATTTGCTGTTAATATTTCAGGAAAAAACATATCATCTAATACTACACCAATATCTTCTTTTATATTTTCTATATTTGTTATATCTTTATTAAATATTTTTATACTTCCTGTATAGTTTTTTATTATATCAAGTATTATTTTTATTGTAGTAGTTTTACCTGCACCATTTTCTCCTATAAAACCCATTATCATTCCTTTAGGTAGTTTAAAACTTACATTTTTTAATTCAAATTTATCATATTTTTTATTTATATTTTTTACTTCTAATGCATATTCCATTATTTTTCCTCCTCATATAATATATTTAATATTTCTATAATATTTTTTTTAGTTATATTATTGTTTTTAGATATAGATACTACATTTTCTAATAAAGATTCTATTTTTTTAAATTGTTCTTCTAATATAAGTTCTTTATTAATATTTGCTACATAAAAGCCTTTAGATGGAATTGATTTTATAAATCCTTCATTTTCTAATGTAGTATATGCGTTTTTTGTAGTTATTACGCTACATTTTAAGTCTTTAGCTAGTACTCTTATTGATGGTAATAATTCTCCTGACTTTAATTCGTTATTCAGTATTTTACTTTTTAATTGTTCTTTTATTTGTTCATATATAGGAACTCCATTTGTATTACTAATTATTATATCCATATAATCCCTTCTTTGTATATATTATATTATATACAGTATATACATTTATGTCAACATAAAAACTCTAATACTTTTAAATAATAGAGTTTAAGTTACTTCATATGGTTCTTGTTTTGTGCCATTACCCGAAATATATTCTATTCCAGATTTTAATACTATTGAAGCTCTAACTGCACTTGAAGAAATAGATGTAGAAACAGGTGATGAACCAGATAAAGTTCTATCTGAGTGTATACTAAATGCTCTAACTGCACCTTCTGTTCCTACATGATAAGGTG
>CANRDR010000082.1 GCA_947629425.1 uncultured Bacilli bacterium
GGAAGATGGGGAAATTTTTTTAATCAAGAAGCGCATGGATTTGCAACTACATTAGAACATTTAAAAAGTTTACATATACCAGATTTTATTATTAATGGTATGAAAATAAATGGAGTTTATTATTCACCTACATTCTTATATGAATCATTACTTTGTTTGATAGGTTTTATAATTATTATAATCATTAGAAGAAATAAATATACTAAAGTTGGAACACCTACTGCATTATATTTAATAATATATGGCGCAATAAGATTTTTCATTGAAAGAAATAGAACTGATGCATTAGAAATACTTGGATTTAAAATAGCAATGATAGTATCAGTTATTATGTTCATAGTTGGTATAATTATGTTAATTATTAATAGTAGAAAAAGTAAATTTGAAGATTTGTATAATGACAAAAATAATAAAGATGAAATAAGGTATTAATAAAATGGAGTTATATAATGTTAATACTTTACCATTGTCTAATGATAATATTTTAAAAATTGCTCAAGAAAAAGTATTAAATGGAGAAAATTTATTAACTAAAGAAAAGATAATATTAGGAAGAGATGAAGTAGTAAAAAATATTAATGGATATAACTTATTACCAGATCATGCTTATAGAGCGGTTAACTTAGAAACATTAAAAAATTATATAAGTACGGGTTTTATAAATGGTATTTCAGATAATGATGAATACGAAGAAAAAATAGAAGATGGTAAAGTTTTTAATAACAATAAAGGTGTTGATTGGTATTTAGGTGGAGCATCATTAAAATACGGAGAAATAATTTTAGAGTGTCCTGCCTATAAAGATTATTTTGTGTTAGCATATGATAATGGAACAAGAATGGCAAGAAATCCACTAGTACGTCATATAAAATCATCAGGCATAAAAAATCCTATACCATTAAACTTAATAACTAATATTTTTATAAATACAAAAGATATAAATTTGCTAAAAGAAATAAAAAGTGAGTTAAGTAAATTAGAAAATCGACAAAATATTACAAAATTTTAAGACACCCAGTCTTTTTTTTATTTAATAACATACTATAATGTAGGAGGAAAATTATGAATAGTGGAATAAATTTTAATAGAAGTCCATTTCAATGTCAGGGAACAACTCCTACAGGTCCAACTACTGTAGGTCCAACAGGACCACAAGGACCACGTGGATACATGGGACCAACAGGTCCTCAAGGAGTACAAGGAATCCAAGGCCCACAAGGAATAATTGGTGCAACAGGCCCACAAGGTGTTCAAGGATTACAAGGTGTTGATGCCAATCATTAAAATACCCAAATTAATCTTTAAATAATTTTTTCGCTAATGCGAAATAATTCATACATTTAAAAAGAAATTTCGCAAGTGAGAAATAACTTTACAAATTAAATTAGTTGATTTATAATTAAATTAGGTGATGAAAAATGCTAAAAAGAGAAATTTATTTATCAAGAATACGCGGATTTTATGATAGTGATCTTGTAAAAATATTAGTAGGTATAAGAAGATGTGGAAAATCAGTAATATTAAATCAAATTATTAATGAATTAAAAGAAAAAGGTATAAAAAACAATCACATAATAAATATAAATTTTGAACTTATTGAATATGAAGAATTACAAGATTATAAAAAATTAAATAAATATATTAAAGAAAAAGTAATAGATAATAACAAATATTATGTATTTTTAGATGAAATACAAAAAGTAGATAAATTTGAAATTGTAGTAAATTCATTAAGAGTTTCATTAAAAAATATAAGTATATTTATTACAGGTTCTAATAGTAAATTATTATCTAATGAACTATCAACAGTTTTATCTGGAAGGTATGTTTTATTTAAAATATATCCATTAAGTTATAAAGAATTTGTAAAACTTACTAATAAAGAACCAAATAATGAAGAAACTTTTTGGGATTTCGTTAAATGGGGTGGATTTCCTAACAGAACACAATTTAATGATGAAAGTAATATAAAAGATTATCTACATAGTGTTTTTGATTCAATAATATTAAGAGATGTAATAGAAAGATTAGGTTTAAAAGATACAACTTTATTTAATCTGTTATTACAATATATTGTTGATACTACAGGAAGAGAATTTTCAGCAGAAAATGTTATAAATTTTCTTAAAAGTGAAGGTAAATCTATATCCACTGAAACATTATACCTTTATTTAGATGCATTATGTAAAGCTTTAATAATTAAAAAAATATATCGATATGATATACATGGTAAAACTATTTTAAAAACATTAAATAAGTATTATATGACTGACTTAGGAATAGCTCAAATAAAAAATAATAATTTTGAAATAAATAAAAGTTTTGCAATTGAAAATGTAGTTTATAATGAATTATTACAAAGAGGATATGATGTTTATATAGGAAAAACTAAAAATGGAGAAATAGATTTTATTGCTACAAACAGAGATGAAAAACTATATATACAAGTTGCATATTTATTAAATGATGAAAAAGTTATTAATAGAGAATTTAATGCGTTTAATAGTATAGATGATAATTATCCTAAATATGTTATATCATTAGATAAAGTAAATTTTTCACAAAAAGGTATAATACATAAAAATATAATAGATTGGTTATTAGAAGAATAATTAAAAGACTATTACAAATGTTTTTCTTCTTTATCTACTAATGCGGTTATATAAGCATCAACTCTTGCTTGATCAATAATAGATAATTTATTAAATTTATTTAACAAACTAAATTGAGAATCCGAAATATTATTTGGTTTTAACTCGTTTATAGGTAAGTTATAATCAGTGCGACATTTTTTAATATATTTGAATAAAATTTAATGTATATTTTATAAATTAAAAAGGAGGATATATTTGAAAACTAAATATAATATAAAATATAATTATATAACTAATAAAGAGTTAACAAGTAATGATTTAATAGATATATTTAATGAAAAACTTGCTAAAATTTTAATTAATTTTGAACAAGAACATAATATATAAAATATTTCTTTATTGGAGAATAATTAATGGAAAAAGTTGGAATATATTGTAGATTATCTGATGAAGATAGAGATAAAATAAATAAAAATGATGATAGTGACAGTATTATAAATCAGAGAAGTATGTGTTTAAAATATGCAAATCAATTTGGATGGAATGTAATAGATATATATACTGATGATGATTTTTCTGGAGCAGGTACATATAGACCAGATTTTGAAAGAATGATTAAAGATTGTGAAACAGGAAAAATTAATTTAGTTTTATGTAAAAGTCAATCAAGATTTTCAAGAGATATGGAAGTAATAGAAAAATATTTGCATAATAAATTTGCTATTTGGGGTGTTAGATTTGTAAGTATTATTGATAATGCGGATACAAATATAGAATCTAATAAAAAATCAAGACAAATTAATGGACTTATAAATGAATGGTATTTAGAAGATTTATCACATAACATAAAAAAGTCGTTAAAAAATAAAAGAGAAGATGGTTTATTTATGGGTAGTTTTGCACCATACGGTTATATTAAAGATCCAAATAATAAACATAAATTAATAATTGATCCAATTGCATCTAAAATAGTAAAAAAAATATTTGAAATGTATTCTAATGGAAAAAGCTACAAACAAATATGTGATTATTTAGATAATAATAACGTACTTCCCTGTATTTTATATAAAAGAGAAAATGGTTATAAACATAAAATTCCATATAATAATTTAAACCATAAATGGTCAATAAATACTATATCAGGAATACTAAAAAATGAAGTTTATATTGGAAATTTAGTACAAGGGAAAGTAACATCAATAAGTTATAAAGTACATAAATCTCGTAGAGTAGATAGCAAATATTGGACAAAAAAAGAAAATACTCATGAAGCAATAATTGATATTGAAACATGGAATAAAGTACAAAGTATTTTAGGAACACATCAAAAACCTACAAAAACAAATGAAAAACATTATTTATGTGGTAAAGTATATTGTGCAAATTGTAAAAAAGTATTCAATAGAAATGTGTATTATGAAAAAAGAGATAATAATAAATTAAGAGCATATTTAAGATGTTCATTATCTCATAAAGATATAAATTATTGTAATAACAATAAACAATTAAAATTAAATGAATTAGAAGAAATACTTATAAATTCATTAAATGATATATCAAAAAATTTATTTAACAAAGAAAAATTACAAAAAAATTATGAAAAATACATAAAAAATACTACAAAAGAAGAACAAATAAAATTATTAGAAAAAGAAAAAAATAATATAGAAATAAATTTAAATGATTATAAAAAATATTATCAAAGTTTATATGAAGATAAAGTTAAAGGAATAATATCAGAAGATATGTTTAATAGTATGTCTTCAAACTATATTACTTCAATAAAAAAAGAAACAAAAAAATTAAATGAAATAAAAGAACAATTATTAAGTTTTAATATTTCTAAATTTAATAAGATAGATGTTTATAAAATATTAAAAAAATATGAAAATAAAAAAGAATTACGTAATATAATAATAAAAGAATTTATAGATAAAATATATATTGATAATTATAATGAATTAACAAAAGAAAGAGATATAGAAATAAATTGGGATTTTAAATAATTGGGTAAAATAATGTGCAGGAGAAGGTCCACAAGGACCTACAGGACCAACTGTTTCATTACCATAAACCAAACGGTAATTATTTCACATTTTTTTAAGAAATAAATAGTATATTGTAGGAGGAAAATTATGAAAAATGCAAATTGTTGTAATCCTATAAAAACTTGTAATAAAAATTTTGATAGATATGAACAAGGTCCACGCGGATATATGGGACCAACAGGTCCAGAGGGACCACAAGGTATTCAAGGCCCACAAGGTCCTATTGGTTCATGCGGTCCACAAGGAGTCCAAGGCATTCAAGGTATCGAAGGTCCAACAGGCCCAATTGGTCCGACTGGCCCAACCGCCACAATATAAAAAACCAAATTATTATCATTTCTAATAATATTTAGAATATTATTTATTGAGGCAATATGAAAAATATAAAATATAATATAATTAATAAAACAAAAGAAGATAAATTAAATTTTAATAAAAAATTATTAGAACTAATACTTAACATAGAAAATAACAGGTGTTATGATAAATAAAAGAGTAGCATTATATTTAAGATTATCTAAAGAAGATTTAGAAAAAAATAATAATGAATTAATAAGTGAAAGTATTAAAAATCAAGAACTAATGTTAAAAGAAGAAGTAAATAAACATAAAGATTGGAAAATAGTAGGAATATATTCAGATGAAGACTTTTCAGGAGCAGGAACATATAGACCAGAATTTGAAAAAATGATTGAATCTTGTGAAAAAAGAGAAATAGATATCGTATTATGTAAAAGTCAATCAAGATTTTCAAGAGATATGGAGATAATAGAAAAATATATACATAATAAATTTAAAGAATGGAATATAAGATTTATAAGTATAGTAGATAATGCTGATACATTAAATTTAGGTAATAAAAAATCAAGACAAATTAATGCGTTAATAAATGAATGGTTTCTAGAAGATTTATCTGATAATATTAGAGCAACACTAAAAACAAAATGGACTAATGGAGAAAGTACTGCATCTTTTGCAACATATGGATTAATTAAAGATCCTAAAAATAAAAATCATTTATTAATAGATCCATATGCCAGCAATATAATAAAATATATTGGTTCATTAATAATAAAAGGATATGGACAAGATAAAATTGCAAGTATATTAAATGAAAAAAATATACCATCTCCATATGAATATAAATTATTAAATGGATGTAATTTAAAATTACCAATACTTAATTTAGAAAATAAAAAAACTATAACTAAATCTGGAACTTATGTAATAAAATTCTATTTATATAATAATTATAAAGAAATATTAAAAAATATAAAAACATATCATTATATAAATGGTAAAAATAATAATTATAAAATAAAACTGAGAAGTATAAGTGATAATATAGATATATATAGTAATGATACTTTATTAAATATAAATGATTATATAGATAATAATATAATAAGTTATATAAAAGAATTAGATAGACTAATAGATACTTATTTTGAAATAGAATTAACTTTAATAGATAACTTAAATCATGATACTTTATATATAGAAAATATAAGTAATTTAGATAATAGTATTGATATTAAATTTGATTATGAAATAAGAAAAAAATATAAATGGAGTGGTAAATCTATTTATAATATGATGAAAAATGAAATATATAATGGTACTTTAATACAAGGTAAAACAAAAAGAGTCAGTTATAAAAATCATCATACTATTAAAAATGATAAAGAAAACTGGGTTATTTCTAAAAATGCATTAGAAAAAATATTTGATGATGAAACATTTAATAAAATACAAATGATTTTAAATAACAAATCTAGATCACAAACTAATGGTATAAAACATATATTTTTTGGAAAAATATATTGTAATATATGTAATAATATAATGCATAAAAATACCAGCTATAATACTACTAAAAAGAAAAGAATAGAATATTTAATATGTAAAGATAAACAAAATAAATGGACTAATTGTGATAATAAAAAATCTATAAACTTAACTATATTAGATAGTATTATATTAGATGAATTAAATAAATATTTAGATAAATACTTTGATTTAGAATTACTTTTAAATTTATATAACAAAAATAATTTTGATTTAAATAAAAATATAAAAAATAAATTAATTAAAGATAAAAAGAATATAGAAAATCAAATAGAAGAAAAGAATAGATATTTAAAAAAAATATATGAAGATAAAATAAATGATGTAATTGATGAAGAAGATTTTAATATATTAAGATTAAATTATAAAGAAGAAATAGAAAGATTAAATACTAAATTAAGTATGATTAATAAGGAAATAGATAATACAAAATATAATAATTTAGATAAAGATATTTTATTAAAATATAAAAAATTTAATAAATTAACAAGAACTTTAGTAGATACATTTATAAATAAGATAAAAATAGATAAATTAGAAAATTTGTCAAGAAATATTATTATTGAATGGAATTTTTAAGTGGTTTAAGGTATGGAAGCAACAGGACCTACAGGTGAACAAGGTCCACAAGGGGTGACTGGTCCACAAGGAGAAGTAGGTCCAATTGGTGTTGAAGGTCAAATTGGTC
>CANRDR010000083.1 GCA_947629425.1 uncultured Bacilli bacterium
CTTAAGACACTTCCTATCCTAAGCATAATTTTATCATGTATTTCGAATTTTTACCCCGAAAAATTTTTTACACCCTTAAATAAAAACTAGATTTTATATAATCTAGCCTAATTTTTTAAATATTTTATTTTGTTTGTTTTTCTAATTAATATGTATGATGCTAAACCTAATATTATAGTTATTCCTAAATAAATAAATATTTTATCTAAAGTTTGTGGAACTGTTTCATTATGTTTTTTATATTCATCTACACTTTCTATATCTATAGTATTATCACTTGTTAATTTTAAATTTAAGTTAACTCCCTCTCCTTCTTTAAAATATAATATATCACCATCTATTTTAGTTTCTTCACCATTTTTTATTATTAAGTCTCTAGTTAATACTACATTTCCTTCTTTATCTTTTACTACTAATTTATATACTCCTTCATATATTTTATCAAAATTAAAGTATCCATCTTTATCAGTTGTTCTAGAAAAATCATTTAACTCTATAGTATAACCTTTTACAACTTTATCATCTTTATCTTTTAATATACCTGATACTTTTGTTATTTTAGTATCTTCTACATTTAATAGTTCTGTTTTAGGCGTATCATTATATGTAATTATTAAATAATTTCCATTTTTTATTTCTTTATTGCTTACTTTTGTATCTTCTACATTTGAATATTCTTTAGAAATTGTTATATTATCTGCATCAATATATTCTTTTATTAAATTCATATTATTATCATAAATACTTATTTCATTTATTCCATCGCTATCTTTATCAGTTCTTACAATTATAAATCCTTCATAATAATGTACATTAATTTCACTTTTTGATTTTAATATTGTAATATTACTTTTATCATCTTTAAGTTGTAAATTATAATTATCATCTGTTTTTGTTACATATAAGAATTTTGTTGTTCCATCACTATATAATGGTTCACTTTCTTTTAATTCTTCATCAAATTCCATAAATAAACTACCATCATAATTAAATATATATTCATTTGTTACTACATCATCTTTTGTAAGTACTATATTTAAAAATGCATCACTATATTCTGAAGAAATAATAAACATATCAAAATCATTTTCTTCATAATTTACATTTATACTATCTAATAATTCTTTTGCACTAAATGTTTTTATATGTTCAAATTCTCCTGCTGAAATATAAGAATTATATGCTAATATATAAAGTTCTTCTCCTACTTCACCTTTTAAATATATTTTTCCGTTTACTTCTAATGGATTTTCACTAATTATATTAATATCATTTGTATTTATAGTAGCTGAATAAGAACCACGTGAATTACCTGATATATCATATGATGTTTTAGTAATTGTATTACTTTCAAAGTCATATTCATATTCAGAATAATCAAAATCTTTAAAATTTTCTTCTATAGTAGAATATTTAATATCACTTTCTATAGATTTTACTTTATCTTCTACAATTAATTCAAATAAATTATCTGTTGTTTCTGGATATGTATATAATTTATTATTATAATTAAATAACTTTACTCCTATATTTTCTTCTGATTCAATATCAGTTTCAATAAAATTATATTTTTTACCTTCTATATATTTTGTTTCAGCATTTGCACCAATTACACCCATACTTGCTACTACTAATCCTGTAGTTATTATTTTCTCTAATTTGTTCATAATACAACTCCTATTCTTATTTAAAGTTTAACATTTACTTTTTTATTTTACAATATTATTACAATACTATTTACATTTATTTTGACAAAGTTTTACATTTAAAAACTAGATAATTTCTATCTAGCTATTTAATTTTTTATATTTTCTATTTATTATAAATAATAATATAGATAATATCATTAATCCTATTATTCCTATTATTGTTTTATCATATGTTTGTGGATTAATTTCATTATGATTTTTATATTCATCTACACTTTCTATTTCTATAGTATTATCACTTGTTAATTTTAAATTTAAATTAACTCCATTTTCTTTAAAATATAATATATCTTCTTCTAATTTAATATCTTCACCATTTTTTACAGTTATGGTTTTAGTAAATATTACTTTTCCTTCTTTATCTTTTATTACTAGTGTATAAACACCTTCTTCTATATTTTCAAAGCTAAAATATCCATTTTTATCAGTAGTTGTTGTTAAATCATTTAATTCTACTTTATAATCTTCTAAAGTTTTTCCTTTACTATCTTTTAGTATTCCTGATATTTTTGTCTTTAATACTTCTTGGTTATCTTCATTATTTTCTTCTTTTTTATCACTTACTGTAAGCAATTCATTAGAAATTATTTGATTATCATTATCATAAATTGTTATTAAATAATTGTCGTTTTGAATTTCTTTATATAATTTTGAATATTTAAAATCTTCTTCACTATTTTTTTCTTTCATTATAGTTATATTTTTAGCATTAGAATAATCTTTAATTAATTTAAAATCATTGTTATATAATTGTATACCATTATTTTTAATGATAGTAAAGCCATTATTAACTTCATAATTTATTGCATCATCTGTTTTTAATATAGTTTTGTCCTCTTCATCTTCAGTTAATATTAATTCACAATCAGTATCTTGTTCTTTACAAGTACTATAAATAAATCTAACTTTTCCATTATTATATATTGGAACAACTCCATTAGATGTATTTAAAATTTCTTTTTTTAATGTCGTATATAAAGTACCATCTATATTAAAAATATAAGTTTTTATAGTTGTTTCTTTTGTTTCTGTTTTTTCTTCCTGTACAGTTAACTCGATAAACGGATCTAAAGTATTAATATATTCTAAAGTATATATATTTCCATTCTTATATTCATAACCATCTTCTTTAATAGTATTTATTAAATCAGACATTTTAATAGTTTTTATAACTTTAGCAGGAGATGTTTGTAATTGATAAATGTATTGTTCTGTATCATTACCTGAATGTAAATATAGTTTATCATTGTTTAAATGATTATAAGCCATATATATATTATTAGTTACAATTATATCATTTAAAGTTAATCTACCTAAACTGCCATATATTCCACTTGCTTTTGTACTTGATGATGAAATAACTAGATTACTATAATTATAGACGTCAATTATTCCATTAGGATATACTTCATCAATAACTTCTTTATTGATATCAGTATCTTGTATTTTTACTTTATCATCATAGATTAATTCCGATAAATTGCCAGATGCCGCAGTTGGTTTAAATACATAATCTTTATTATTATATTTAACTAATCGTCCCAACTCATCTTTCACTTCAAATTCAGTAAATGTATAACTTTTATTTTCTACATCAATTGTTTCTGCATTTGCACCAATTACACCCATACTTGCTACTACTAATCCTGTAGTTATTATTTTTCCTAACCTATTCATAATATAACTCCTATTCTTATCTAAAGACTAACATATACTTTTTTATTTTACAATATATTAAATCTTTATTTACATTTATTTTGACAAAATTTTACATTTTAATTTATTTATTTTTATCTCCATGTTATACTTTTTATAAGATAAGAGTGATTATATGAAAAAAGATAATGATATAGATATGCCTAAATTAGATAAAAATTATTTAAAAAATGAATTAACTAAATTAGAAAAACTTAAACAAAATACAAATAATTTAATAAATAATATTAAACATACAGCAATATTAAATTTAAATGAATTAAAAAGCACTTTAAATAATTTAAATACTAAAAAGAAAAAGAAAAAACATTTATTTATAACAATAGATATAATCATTATAATAATACTTATGATATTTTCATTCTTAACTATAGAAAATTTATTTCATAAAAAAGAAATAAAACAAACAGAATCTAATATTAACAAAATAGTAAAAATAACAGAAGTAACTACTGGTGAGGTAGTTAATGAACCTAATATTAATAATGAACCTAAAGAAAATATATATTGGAAATATTTAAATTATAGTATGTTAGATGTTAATTTAGAAGAATTAAAAACAATAAATAATGAAGTATCTGGTTGGATACAAGTAAATAATACTAATGTAAATTATCCATATGTATTACATAATGATAATTCTTATTATTTAAATCATCAATTAGATAAATCTTATAATACTGCAGGATGGGTTTTTATGGATTATAGAAACAATCCTAATACTTATTTAAATAAACATACTATTTTATATGCACATGGTTTATATAATAAAGCATTATTTGGCTCATTAAAAAATATATTAGATCCTAAATGGTATAATAATGAAGAAAATTTAGTTATTAAAACAGTTGATGAAACTAATTCTTATCTTTGGCAAATATTTAGTATATATAAAATAGAAAATACTAATGATTATATTCAAACTGATTTTATAGACGAACAAGATTTTAATGAATTTATTAATTTAATAAAAAATAGAAGTATTAAAGATTTTAATACAACTATTAATAATGATGATAAAATATTAACTTTATCTACTTGTTATAATCATGATGTTAAATTAGTAATTCATGCTAAATTAATTAAAAAAACATACTAAAAATTATTTATAATAAAAAGAAGATAAATTCTTTTCGTGTTTTTTTGTCTTCATGTTGCAACATTAAATAATACCGTAGTAGCATATCCTAGAGTTATTATTACAATATTGGAAAACACTATATATTTTTTTAAAATAAAAAGTTTTTTTGTTGAAATGGAAAAACTTTTTTATTTGATAAGTTTTTTTGATACAGTGGAAAAAAATTATTTTCTTATTTATTTCATCTTCATTGTATTTTTTTGCCACTCTTTTACAATTATATAAAAAAGAAATTTAAATTAATTATTCAAATTTCTTATAATCTTTTCTTGTCCACCCATATAAGGTCTTAGTACTTTTGGTATTGTTACACTTCCATCGCTTTGGTAATGTTGTTCTAAAATTGCGATAATTGCTCTAGGACTTGCGATTACTGTATTGTTTAATGTTGCTACGAATTTATTACCATTTTCTGTTTTCATTTTTATTCCTAAACGTCTAGCTTGTGCATCACCTAATGTTGAACATGATCCTACTTCAAAATATTTTTTTTGTCTTGGACTCCATGCTTCAACATCACAAGATTTTACTTTTAAATCAGCTAAATCTCCACTACAACATTCTAAAGTTCTTACAGAAATATCCATACTTCTAAAGAATTCTACAGTATAACTCCACATTTTGTTATACCAATCAGCCGCATCTTCTGGTTTACAAATTACAATCATTTCTTGTTTTTCAAATTGATGAACACGATATAATCCTCTTTCTTCTAATCCATGAGCACCTACTTCTTTTCTAAAGCAAGGTGAATATGAAGTCATTGCTATAGGTAATTCTTTTTCATCAATAAGTTGTCCTTTAAATTTACCTATCATTGAGTGTTCTGATGTACCAATTAAATATAAATCTTCATTTTCAATTTTATACATCATATTTTCCATTTCACTAAATGACATAACACCATTTACTACATCACTTCTAATCATAAAAGGTGGAATGCAATATGTAAATCCTTTACTAATCATAAAATCTCTTGCATATGCAATAACTGCTTCATGTAATCTTGCAATATCACCTACTAAATAATAAAATCCATTTCCACTAGTACGACCTGCACTATCTTTATCTAATCCATTAAATGACTCACAAATATCAGCATGATATGGAATTTCATAATCAGGTACAAATGGTTCTCCAAATCTTTCAATCTCTACATTTTCTAAATCACTTTTACCAATAGGTACACTATCATCAATCATTTGAGGTATTACCATCATTTTTTCTTTTAACTTTTCTGATAATTCAGTTTCTTCTTTTTCTATACTTACTAATTCTTCATTTATTTTTACAACTTTTTCTTTTTTAGCATTTGCTTCTTCTATTTTCTTTTCTCTAAATAATGTTCCAATTTCATCACTAGTAGTATTTCTATCTTGTCTTAATGTATCTCCTTTTTGTTTTAATTCTCTTATTTTTTCATCTAATTCTATTACTTCATCTACTAAAGGTAATTTTTCATCTTGAAATTTCTTTTTTATATTTTCTTTTACTAATTCTTTATTTTCTCTAACAAATTTAATATCTAACATTATATTTTTTCCTTTCTATTTTTTATTTATAAAATAAAAAGACAGCACTAAGGAGTATATATTATATACGGTGCCATCCTTTTTATCTTAATTTAATATAACGGTTTTAGCCGGTGATGATTAGTCACTCTATTGGATAGATTAAATGATTTTATTTATTAGTTTACACCTTCCACTAACTCTCTTTAAAATATTAATCATTATTGTTCCAAATAATCAATTTATAATTATATTTTATCATTAATTTTCTTTTTGTCAATTAATTTTGTCCATTATTATCAGGTTTCATATTAAATGCATTTTGTTGATTTTGATTTGGCATTTGTGGTGCAACTGATTCACTTTGTACTGGTGCATCCATTTGTGGTGTAACTGATTCATTTTGTACTGGTTCTTCCATTTGTGGAGCAACTGATTCATTTTGTACTGATGCTTCCATTTGTGGAGCAACTGATTCATTTTGTACTGGTGCATCCATCGGTGTACTTGCACTTATATTAGCATCATTACTAGAGTTTTGATTAGTTTGTCCATTATTTAAACTCTTTTTTAATTGAACATTTTTTACAATTGCATAAATGAATAATCCAAATACTCCTATATTATATATACTTTTTACAAAAGAACTTATACCATCTGGTAATATTGAATAAGTTCTTTCTAACCCATTTATAGTCATAGTAAATTCTGCAGTTAAAAATGATAATGCTACTAATACCCATCCTACAATTTTATTAATAGTCAATTTTCCTAATAAATAAATATTACATATTGGTATCCATGCTAATGCTGTTCCTTTTCCATACATTTTTTTGTTTAAACTATTTAAAATAATTGCTTCTGCTATATAAAAGCCAATTGCTAAAATAATTACAAATATAGCCGCACCTGCTATGATTCCTAATATACCCATTTTTTATTACCTCTTTCCTATAATATAATTGTACTAAATTTCTAACGAAAAGTCTATGAAGTAAAACTTTGTTTTACTTCACAAAAAAGTACAAAGCGTGTAGA
>CANRDR010000084.1 GCA_947629425.1 uncultured Bacilli bacterium
TATAATATAATTATATAACCTATTATTATTAAAACACCTACAATACTACCTAATTCTTCTACTACGATTGGAAAAATAAAATCTGTATATGCTTCTGGTAAATATAAATATTTTTGAGTACTATTACCTAATCCTACACCAAATAAACCACCATTATTAATTGCAATAAATCCATTACATACTTGATAACCAGTATTTTCAGAATATCTAGTACAAGGATTAGTATATGTTAATCTACTTATTTGCTCATCTGTAAAAAAGTTAGTATTTTTTAATATTTCTCCTCCAAATAAGAATAAACAAACTCCAACTATTACTAATGCTCCACCTGCAATTTTTATTTTGCTAAAATTTTTATCTTTTAATGGTAGAGACATAAATATTAAAAAACATATTATTGCAAGTATCATAGCACTACCAAAATCTGGTTGTCCTGCAATAAGTGCAAAACATACAACTCCATAAATAAATGGTATTATATATTTAAATCCTTTAGACATTTTTCTTACATTATTAAAACTAAATGCTATTGCAAGTATTACTCCTGTTTTAGCAAATTCTGACGGTTGAAAAGAAATAGGACCAATTCTTAACCAACTAACTGCACCATTTACATTTACACCAAAAAACATTGTTAAAACTAATAATATAATTGCGCCAAATCCAAATACCTTTGGCATACATCTAAACAATCTTACAAATTTATCTGACATAAAAAGTACAAAGAATCCTACTATATAAGCCGCTACAAAAAATATTAATTGTCTTACAAAAAAATAAGATTCACTATAACCATATTGCAAAACAGCAGTTATACTAGATGCACTAAAAACCATTACTAATCCTAATATTGAATATAGTAACATTAAGAAAAATAATAATTTATCCATATATTTTAACTTTTGTCTCACAATATTCACCTTATATTAATTCTATCATATAAATAAAATATTTTTAAATAATTTTGTAATATTTATAAAAAGTTACATTTATTTTACAAAAGAGATTAAATTTCTTTAATCTCCTAAAGGTTCGCCTTGTGCATCAGTCGTAATAGATCCAGATAAAATCATTATACCTTCTACTAATCCCCAAATACCACTTACAAATGATAATGCTCCACAAGATAATACTGTTATTAATAATTGTCCTACTGCCTTACCAGTATAACCTAAATAAAAATTATGCACTCCTAATGCTCCTAAAAATATTCCTAATAAACCTGCTGCCATCTTACTTTTTCTTCCAGCAACATTTTGTGTATTACTTCCTACCTTTGCCCCACAGTTTGGACAGTTATTTACATTATCCTCTAATTCATGTCCACAATTTGTACAAAATTTACTCATAACTAACTCCTTCTATATAAAGTATATCATTAATACTTTATTTAATCAAATAATTAATTAGAACCGGTCCTAATATTAACATCATTACAATAGGTACAATAAATATAACAGATATAACACTTATTTTCATAGGAAGTTTATTTATTAAAGATCTTATATTTAATATTTTTTTATCTCTTAAATAATCAATTTGATTATTTAAAGATTCAATTATATCATTACCAAATATAGTTGATTCTCTTAAATTAAGTATTACTGTATTTATTTCTTCACTAGGTATACGTTCTTTCATTCTTTCTAATGCTTCTGTCATACTTCTACCATAATTAATTTCTTTTAATAATTTTTTAAATTCTAAAGATATTTCACTATCAATATTTCCAGTAGTTATTTCTATAGCATTTCTTAAACTACCTCCATTTTCTAAAGTAATAGATAATATTTGAAAGAAAAATATAGCCTCATAATTTAACTTTTCACTACGTTTTTTAATTTTATAATCTAAATAATATTCAAAACTAATATAAAATAATACCGCTATAATTGGGCCTAAAAAATAACCTCTTTTTAAAAATAATAAACAAAATATAAATACTATCATTGTACTAATAAGTCTTATATTCATAAATGTTATAGCATTAGTTTTATCATCGCCTAATAACTTTAATTTTTTTGTTATTTTATCAATAGTTTTATTTCTATAAATACTATTCATACATCCACCTTCATTATTCTTTTAATAATAAATATATAAATTATATATAATAATATTATTGCTAACATAACAATTCTACCTAAGTTAGTTGCAATTAACGGTATAAAATATTCTTTATTTAAAGTTAGCAATAAAATAAATAAAATAATAGGCATAAATACTAATAATCTAAACATAAAAATACTACTTGCAGTTAATGAATTTAATTCATCAGTTAATTTCTTTTTATCATAGAAATTCTTTTCTATAGCACTAAATATTTTAACAATATTACCTCCAGTTTTATTAATTAATGATAAACTAGAAGTTATATATTTAACACTATCTAATTTTACTCTATTATAAAATCTTTCAAAAACTATTTCTAAACTTAAACCATATTGTATATCCATACTAATTTTTTTAAATTCATCTTTAATTGGCCCATCTAATTCCATTATTACAATATCTACTGCTTGTATTATATTCATACCACTTTTAAAAGCATTATTCATAATAATTATTGCACTTAATAAATCATTTTCTATCTTTTTAATTCTTCTTTTATATTCAAAAGAATAATATATATCTAAAATAAAGAAACTTAAAAATAATATTATAATTAATAAACTTAAATTAAAGTTATTTTTTAATAAACTAGTTATTATATATAATAAACCAAATATTAAAGATATTATAAATTTAATACTTATATAATCATATCCTGTTTTAAATTCATTATTATCATATTTAATATATTTTTCAAATCTTTTGCTATAGTTTTTTATAAATACACTTTTTTCTAAATATTTATTTATTTTTTTTATTAATTTCCAAAATGATATATATAAATTATCAAAAAATGGTGTTTCTTTATCTTTACTTTGTAATGAAAAATCTTCAAATCTTTTAATTAAAAATGATCTTTTATATTCTTTTAATAAAAATAATACTAAATAAAATAATATAATACTTAATATAGTTAATATTATTATTAATAATATTGAATTAAAAGTCATTTTTAATCATCCCTTTCTATTTAAAAGATTTAAACATTGTATCTAATGTATTAATACCTCTTGATAACATTTTATTGTAAACTTTAGGTATTCTTTTTCTTAAAACATATTCTCCATCTACATTTCCATTAGAAGTTAATCCATGTTGTATAAATTCAAATATTGTTTCTAATTGTATTTCTCCATCTTTTATTCCTACTATTTCACTTATATTAACTATTTTTCTTTTACCATCTGTCATTCTTTCAATATTAACAACTATATCAATAGCGTTTTCTATATATTCTCTAACTGCTTTTATAGGTATATCTATACCACTCATTAATACAAGTGTTTCTAATCTATTTAAACTATCTACAACACTATTTGCGTGAAGTGTTGTAAGTGAGCCGTCATGTCCAGTATTCATAGCTTGTAACATATCGAATGCTTCTTTACCACGACATTCTCCAACTATAATTCTATCTGGTCTCATACGTAGTGCATTTATAACTAAATCACGAATAGTTACTTCATTACCTACTTCATAATTTATTGTTCTTGTTTCTAATGATATTACATGGTTTTGATGTAATCTTAATTCTGCAGCATCTTCTATAGTTATAATTCTTTCATCATCACTAATAAATGATGCTAATATATTTAAAAGTGTTGTTTTACCACTACCAGTTCCTCCAACTATTAACATATTTAATTTTGATTTTATTGCTGCTTCTAAAAATAAAGCCATATAAGGAGTAAGTGTTCCTATTCTTAATAATTCATCAATATTCCCTAAATCATCTTTAAATTTACGTATTGTTATTACAGGCCCTTTAACACTTAAAGGTGGTATAACAGCATTTATTCTTGAACCATCTTTAAGCCTTGAATCTACCATTGGATTAGTACTATCAATTGTTCTTCCTAAAGGTTGTATAAGTCTTTGAATTGTTCTTATGATATGTTCATCATTAATAAAAGATACACTTTCATCTTTAACTATTTGTCCATCTATTTCTACATATACATCTTTTGGCCCATTTACCATTATTTCAGTTATATCTTTATCATTTAATAATTCTTCTAAAGGCCCATTACCTTTTATTTCATCTTCTATCATATTAAAAATATGACTTCTTTGTAAATTAGATAAATCATATCCTTCAATATTTTTATCTATTTCATCATTAATAAATTCTTCTATTTTTTTACCATCAGGTACTTCTTTATCAATAATATTTTGTATTATATTAGTACGTAATTTTTCTAATAAATCTTTGTCTGGAAATATATCATAATCATTTATAACTGCATCTTCACTAGTCTTTTTTTCAATATCAAATGCTTCTATTAAACTTTTACTCATTTTCTTCACCTTTAGAATCTTTTATAATATTTTCAAATACTTTATAATCTTTATTATTTATATATTTTTTATTTAAAGTAATTATATTACCATTAAGTATAAGTTCATCTATATTTTTTATATAAAATTTATCACTTATTAAATAATCTATATTATTTTTTAATATATCTTTTATATCATATAAACTAAAATATTCTTTATCTATTCTAAAACTTTGATTTAATAATACTTTATATTTATTTATATCTAAATCTTTAAATATACTTATTAAACTTTTCATATTTTTTAAATCATATATATCATTAGATACTATAAATAATATTTTATCACTTTTATCTAATATACTTAAATTAATTTCATCTAATATATGTGTTGTATCAATTAGTACAATATCATAATTAAATTTTACTTTATCTAATAATATGTCTATGTATTTGCTATCTATTTTGCTTGCTTTTCTAGGATCTTTTGGACATGAAATAAAGTCTATATATTCACTATAAGTTGTTATATAGTCTTTAATATTTTTAAATCTATTATTATTGTAATCATCTACAAAATTAAATATTGATTTATCAGATTTTTTATTTAACGCTAATGCTATAGAACCACCATATAAATCCATATCTATTATTAATGCTTTTTGTTTTAAATTTTTACATACTCCAGATAGATTTAAAGTGATAGTACTTTTACCTATACCACCTTTTACACCAAAAATAGTTAATATATTCCCCTTATTTATTGCCATAAATTAACCTCACTTAATATATTTAAACACTAATTTGCCAGAACTATCATATGTTGCTTCACATTTTATAAATGCTTTACTGTTTTTTGCAATGCGAACTGTTACTCCTAATATTACTTTTTCTTCTAAATCTTTTCCTTTATGAAATAGTGATGTAAATATTCCTGAATATTGTAAATCATTTTCTACATATACTCTATCACTAGAGGCTTCTACAACTAAATTTTCTGTATCATAATTATTTCTTTCATATAATCGTTTTATATGATAAGCATAATCCTCTGGAGTTAAATCATCTCTTTCAGTAACTTCTTTTATTATTTCTTCAGTTATTAATCTAAATTTTTTATTAGTTGTATAGCTTATTACAGTATCTGTTACTATTGCTCCTAATATTAATACTAATGGTATTATTATTATAAAAAACACATGACTTTTTCCACTATTTGACTTCATTATATACAATCCTTTCTACTTTAATTTTATAATTTTCACCTAATATTTTATCTAAACCAGGTGTTATAAAATCATATTTTTTATCTAATAATATATTTATATATTTATCAGTAGGTTCTATTTCTAAATTAGTATCATTAATATTTTTTTCTACATAATTATCTATAGTTTCTATAGTTTCATTATTTTCATACATTTTTACAATATCATTTATCATACTTTCCATTCTATTTTTATTTGATAGAATTACACCAAAATCTATTACTATTAAAACTATAAATAATAGTATTGGTAATATAATAATAAATTCAACTAATGCTTGTCCCTTTTTATTAATCATACAATCACCTATGATATATAAATTATAACACGTATATAACTAATTAGTAAATATTAAAACAATTAAAAAATTATCTATTTAGATAACTTTCATGTATTTAATTCTCTTCTTACTAATTTAGCATGTACTACCATTCTTAATCCATTAGAATTATAACAGCTAGATAAAGTTAATATATAATCATTAGTATCTAAACTTGTATTAAAGTCATATATACTTCGTGCTTTTATTCTATCTAAGAATCCATTATATTCTTTATCATTATCAAAATATGTAGTTAAATAATATGTTTCTTTATATACTTTATAAACACTTACTATTTGCCATAATGTATTTTCTTTTGGAGTACTTAATTTTATTATATGATTTTCTTTATTATTAAACCATTCATCTTTAAATAAATTTTTAAGTGATCCAAACATAGACATATCTGTTCTTCTATGACCATATATTACAGTATTTTTACTTAATTCATTTAAATTATTTTTATAATCTAAAAATATCCATCCTGCATCGTTAACACTTTTATCAAATGAATGTGTTAAATAATAATTATTATCTATTGATTTAACTATTGGATAATCTATATTTGTTCCATTTAGTTTAATATAACCAACTGTATCATTATTCTTATCTATTAAATCTTTAAAATCAATTCTTAAAAAATCTATATCTTGATAATTATAATAAGAATCATTTAGATTATCTGGAGGATTAATAAATTCTACTTCTTTAGTAGTTTTATTTATGTTTATATCTAAATTGCTTATAACACTTTTAGTATTTTTATTATCTTTATACCATTTATATACATTTATAATTGATATAGATAATGTAATAATTGATATTATACATATTATATATCCTAATACTTTTTTATTCATAAAATACACCATTATTAGTATGAATAAATAATTATATTTATATTCTAAAAAAATACTAAAATTAATTAGTATTATATTTCATCTTATTACCGGACACTTTTTTATTTATATAAAAAGAGTATTATTATACCCTTTACATATTTTTTCCTCTTAT
>CANRDR010000085.1 GCA_947629425.1 uncultured Bacilli bacterium
ACTACCATATTCCGGCAGGATTTTCAAGTGTGGCAATTTGAAAGTAAGAAAAGTAAGAGCTTGTTTTCTTAACATCACATTAACATCACAAAGCAAAAAGAAAGACTGGAAAACGCCTATTTTACGCACTTTCCAGCCCAAATGTCCGCTATTCAAACTCTTTTTCAGGTTCGATTTTTCATGTTACTTTATTGTTATTGCGTTTCAAAATCGTATCATTTTGATACGATTTTATCTCTTGTTAATGTGGTTTCAAAGCTGCTGTACCCAAATTGTACCCAATAATTTTATTCCAAGCTTTCTTACTTATGAATTTCACCTTCAACTATCATGTACTTATCTTTTATCTCTATGGTAATTAATCGAATAACATTTTTCGTTGATATTCAATATACTTTTCAAATCGTCAACATCAATTCTATCTTGTAATCCAATTTTAAATGTACTATTGCTAGAATAAAACAAATCTATATGATCAACCGGATGTAAGATTGGATCTACTCTATTCTCATCCTCATCATGATCATATCTTAAATAACCAGTTTCAAACGATAATAAATATATTAATAATTCCCAACAAAACTGAGCATAATTATTATCTAGAATTTCAAACTCATTCATGGTATCCATAAAAGCATCCAGCATATTTTCTATTGACTTCACAATACTATTCTTATCTCTAATAATTGTAGATAAAATCGCAATTGTTTGACTATCAATTATCCTGCCCTGAAATAATGATATTAAAAATCCTTCTTTCTCCTTTAGCAGAAAAGGATATTGGATACTATGAATTTTATCTCCTTCACCCCAAAACAAACGGCTCATCTTATCAACAAATATCACAAGGTCTGCCTCTTTACTATCTATTTCACGCAATGGTTCAACATTTAAAATGGTCATTACTGAAAGTAAATAACTTACAATATCATATTGCTCTCTAATAGATCCCAGTTCTTGATTTGAGTATTTTGAGGTGTGAAAATAATATTTTTTCATTAGCTACACCTCATCAATCATTGCCTCTATTATTCTTCTAGTTTTTGCTTTTACTTCATTTTCTGTTCTTTCCACAACTCTTTTAGGCACTATTCTCTGTAATTCGCTTCTTTCATCCGCAGACAACTGCGGGTACTCATTACAAACTTCATTTATCATATCTTCAACAGATTTCCGTTTATTTTGGGCAGCAATTCTAATTTTTTCTGCCTGCAATAATTTTTCTGTTTCCCCCGGCTCTCGTAACTCCATGTAACCATTTTTATTAATATTATTTATGGCTGCTTCATATATTTTTATAAATTGCTCATTTACACTATTAACTATAAAATATGATGATAAAAATGATCTTGTTAAAATCATATAAATTGAGTTTCTCTTCCGAATATCATCATTTATAACTCCTGTTTCTATGCAGATTACAAAAGGAAATTCCAAGCCTTTAATATTGTTTGTGTTACTAATAAAAACCTTATTCTTTTCTTTTACCTTACTCACATATCCTCTGGTCGACTCCCAATCATATCTTTCGTCAATCAATAGGCATAAACTATCTGCAATATTATAATTAATCTTATTATTTCCCAAAAGAACTATAGCAATATCATGGGGTTCAACTGTGGGATTTTTTTCTATAATCTCATCCATGCACTCCATTACCTTTTGATCTATAACTTGAACGTCTGCAGACTTTATCTGTATACTCATAATTCCAAATGAATCGATATCCTCAAATCGCCGAAGTGGCATTCTCTTTAAAAGAAATTTTCCATCACGTCTTTGTGGTAAATATCCGCACGCTTCCCACTCATCATCATCCAACCATCTAATGACAGGTTTTTCATACAATCCCATTCCTATCGAATGTGCTAACATTAGTGTCTTAGGATCTGTTCTATAACATTTATTTAATAAATAATCACTACTAACAGATTTTTTTATATCTGTATCAAAAACATTTTGAAAAATATCTCCTGCAATATAAATTCTTTTAGCAGTAACCATTTTACATAACTTTAAGAAATTATCCGTAAAATCTTGGCTTTCATCAATAAAAATGTAATCAAAACATTTTTCTATTGTTTCTTTATTCTCCAATTCCTCAATTGCCAATTTACATACATTATCAAATGTATTAGTAAATGAATATCTTCTAAAATCTAAATGATAGTTCCAACAGATATAACTATATAAACCTGTATTAGGCATATTCTGAGATCCCCAACTAGGAAAAACCCATAAACGCTTATTCCATTCAATTTGTTCTTCTACTTTCATAAAATTAAAAAATTGAGGAATCCTATAAACCATATCTTGTGCCAAAACTTTATTGTGACACGTAAATACTATTTTACTTTCCTTTTCGCCAACATATATTTCTCTAAGTTTGTGCAATAACAATTCCGTTTTCCCTGTTCCAGCCAATCCTTGAATAGTAATTATATTCTTATCAATATCTTCAAAAATAAATCTACTTTGCATTCCATCAAATAATACTATTTTCTTCTTTACCTTATCTAATAAAGTTTCCGGAACTTCTGCACCAATTTTATTAATATCATTAATACTCCCTATTAATAGTGATATTAAAAGTTCTACAATTCTCTCATTTTGAACTGGAATCCTATATTTTCTTAATATTTCCTCTATTTCTAAGTCTTTTATATATTCAAATTGTACTATTTCTATACAATCTTGCCATAGTCTTTTTCTACCTATATATTTTTGATATTCATATCTTTTAGATAAATATTCTAGGTCATCTATAAAATCATCTATAAAATCGTTAAACTCTTCACATTCTTTTCCAAGGTTAATTAGTAAAATTTTCTGTTTTGGTATTAAGACAATTATCTTTTCCTTATACTCATATTCATCAATTTTTCCTTCATTTCCCAATGCCTTTTCTATAATATATATTGGTCTAGAAGTTTCTTCCGAATATCTGTCCAATTTTTCTATAAAATTATTAATTATCTCTTTTCTTTCTACGCCACAATAAAATAAACTATTCATTGGTTCTCCTTATTCTAAAATGCTAATTATATTAAATATTCAATAAATACACTGTCCAATTTTATCCACTAGACTATATCCATCTTCAATATTATCTAATATACTAATATCGATTTAACACCCGATAAATCTCCACTATTTCTTTACCAACCTTATACAAATCAAACATATTATAATCTGTCTTAAAAATAACACACTTAGACATGTCTGCACCGATGCAAGGGAAGTGCTGTATTGTTTCCAATGCCTAATCTACATTATCCTCAGCAATGAAATTTTTAATAGATTTCAACGTCTTTGTCACTAACGGTGTTTACTCATCTAGCTAAACCGCTGTCATTTTGTATTCCAAATCACCAATCAAGAAATTTCTATGGTATGTACAATCACAAGCAGAAGAGTCAAAAAGAGCGACATTATATGATGTCTTTTCAAATGTACTAAAATACTTTACACCATCATATCCCAAAAATTTTGCAAAATCACTGATATACTGTGTTGGTAAATAATCCAAATCACTATCTAATCTACTCATAGGTTTAGCCATATCATTCTGAATTTGCCGCAAAGTACTTTCATTCACCAAATACGCCACTTTATCATTTTCAGTGTAAAAAGGCGAGCTGTGAACAATCGAACTTAAATCTAATACCCTCACATTGCGATTAAGTTTGAAGGTTGCGATAGTGATATAGTCAAATGCGTGTGCCCTAATTTCTTTTACTGTTGTTTTCTTATGGCTACACAAGTATAAACAACTTTGTCCTTTTGAATTGGCTCTTCCCGGCGAAGCGACATCATCTGGTGGCGCCCACATTTCTTTTCTAGAATATCCTTTCTTATCAGACACACGAGCTCGATAAAACTTTGTACCTCCTGGAATAATGGTTTCTGTTTCTTTCAGAACAGATTCCAAAATCTCCAAATTAATATATTTGCTATGAAATCTATTTTCGTTCCTCAAATACTTTTTAAAAATGTCCCAACTATACTTTCCCATTATCGAATTATCTTTTAAGTATGTTTCATCAAACAGTTGAGGTATTCCTACTCGTTCCATCGTAATCCTTGAATCCAGATCTAACGACTCAGATACATACTCCGACACTATTCGTTTGACTTCAAATGAACTTCCTGAGAAGATGCTCCAATCTTTTAACAGCATATCCTCAATCAACATTTTTTCATCTTCAGGATATAATGTTGGAAGTTCTGATTCCGGAACGTATAGCTCCAAAATAGAATCTAACATCTCTTCTACATTTGTTTTATCTGCATCTTGCTCAGAATCATATATCCATGTATTTCTTTTTCTACAAACCGGGCAATCTCCTATATGCCCTACCATTTCTATTGCTGCTCTAATTTCTGTATCTTTAAAACAATCTATACAACAAATCATTTATCTAGCCTCTAAATATTCTCCCATCATTTCTATATGATGCATCAATGAATATTTCTTAATTACACCTAATCCCGGAAACTTTCCAACATTGTAACATTCAATTAAGCTATTTAGACCAATTGTTTTTGGAATAACATCAAAATTCTCCCAATTTATTAAACTATTCATAGCCTCCTCAAATTTTCTAGCTGGATCGGAAATACTTTCATTAGATTCCGATACAAAATGATGCACTCTTAACTCTTCTCTGTTTCCAAAATACATAACATGAATCGCTATCGCCAAAGGTGCAAAACCAGATTCCTCAAACTCATTTCCAACCATTGAAAAATCAGAAAATCCAACAAATCCTCTTTTTTTATAAACAATATGATTTCTACTAAATAGTTCATCTGGATTTTCAATATAATCTATATTACGTTTCGCTTTTCTATAACCGTCCTCCAAAATTATTATGTCATCATCGATAATATCTTCATAATCTCCACCTTTAGGAACAACTGTATATTTTCCTGTTATTTCTTCTCCATATTCCTCATAATAATGATAATTTCCCTTTTCAATATTTATCATCACTGCATCTTTGGCATCAAGTTTATTTTCTATAATATCGGAAATAACCTTATCATCCACTAAATATGCTTTTTGAATACCCGAATCATTCCACACATTTTTATAACCATCGAGTGTTTTTTGTAATTTCTGCTTTTTATTTTCATCACTTTCTTTCTCAATATTCTTTCTCATATCGTTTAATTCTTTACTGAAAGAACCAACTTTAGGATTTCTAATTACAATCACTTTACGATTCGTTTCAATAAACTTTGTAAGCGTTGAAAAAAAAGTGCTACTAAATTTTACAGGTTCAATAATCGGAATTACTCTTGAGCTGAGTTTCCCTGCGTCCAAAAGTTCACGTAAACACAATAATTCATTCTGTCTTCCTCTAAGATATGGAAAATACATACTCTATCCCTCCATTCTCGCATTCCAAAGTGTGTCTATTTCCTGGTAATTTGAATTGATTCTTTTTGAAAAATACGCATAAAACCTCAATTCATATGGAACCTTTTCTTCTAATTTATTTTCAACAAGCATCAATGTTCTAGCTTTTAGGCATCTCATCACATCTTTTTGCAGAGTAATAATATTTACACGTTCCAACCATTTTTGGCACTCTCTATAATACTGAAAACTATTAACCTCTGGAAGTTTATGAAAATGTTTTAATAATATAGATTCAAATTCTGCTTTGCGCAAAACTTGAAACATTGCCTCATATGACAGATTTTCCTTATTACAAAGGGCTTTTTTTCTACATATTAATTTTCCACTTGCAGTCAATTCGTATATTCCGACCTTTTGATCTTTCAAAAACTCTTTTACACGTGGCAACTGTTTATTTCCAACTACAACATAAACATAACTGAATACTTTGTAATAATCTTTAATCTGATTTTCTAATCTAAGCAGATTATCTAAATCTGTTTTTATTTCATATACCACTCCGCGACCATTAATCATGATAAAATCCGCTTTCGAATCACCAATAGGTAATTCTGTAAGTGCAGCTGTATTATACAAATCATGTTTCTTTATCAACAATTGATTAAGAATTGTATTTTTATAATAATATTCATTTCTATACTCACAATCCATAAAATGATATATCTCACTTATTGCCTCTCCGATGGTCGCATTCTCTGTTTTTATATATCTTTTTACACACTTAGAAAAGGATTCCGGAACACTATTTTCGCTAATCATTCTATCAAAATATGGCACCGTAAAAATTTTATTAATCATATATGTATCAATTTTCTCCATAGTATCCCCCTTTCCAAAACATTTTTTCTAATTATAACACATTAGCTCAACCTACTCAATTACTCTATGATGATTTTTTCTTCTTCAAGCTTCATCCACATATACATAATATATATTCAATACTGTTGCATATTTCTTATAATCTGAAATTCAAAAATGCACCCGTTTCCGGGTGCATTCACGTTACTACTGTTGTTCAGAATACAGTTCGTCCAGCACTTCTCCCAGTGTTCCATCCTTTGCATACGGCAAAGCATCCAGCTGTTTGAAATTATGTTTTATATCCTTCGTATCCTCATCAAACCCTAAGATGTAGCTTGTTGCAATTTTATATATGATTTCCGTCGGTGCCAGTCCGTATACCTGCTTTTCAAAAATGTGCTTTAAGCGTTCCTTGTTATCTGGGAACTGTTTCTTCATTTCCTCACTCTGATATAACCGTTTTACGATTTCTGCAATATATAAGCCTGATTTCATATACAGATCAATAAATGTTTTATCCGGCATATCAAAGCATCCCGGATTCTCCTGTTCCAACATATCAACCATCTTTTTCACCATGATTTTGGGTGTAAAAATCTGATTGGTTTTCTGCGGTGGGATATAGAAAAATATGTCC
>CANRDR010000086.1 GCA_947629425.1 uncultured Bacilli bacterium
TTATAGTGGATTATTTAATTTCTTTAATATAGGTGCTAGTAGTGGAGAATCTAATCCCGCTAAAGCAGGTCTTGTTTGGGCAAATGGTGGAGAAGGTACGAGTCAAGGAACTACTACTGGAAATACTAATGAAAATAATAATACTGAAACAAATAATAATTTTTTAAGTATGTTACAAGTAAGTAAAGTTGGAGATTATATTAAGGGATTAAGTGTTGGTACAAATGTATCAAGTATAAAAAATAAAATTGGTAGCAATGGAACAGTCACTGTAAGAGATGGAAACGGTAATGTAAAAAATGATGGTGATTTAATTGGAACAGGTTACACTATTGAAATATCTACTTCAACAACAACTATAACATATACTTATGTTATGTATGGTGACTTATCAGGTGATGGAGAAATAAATTCAGCAGATTTATTAAAATTAAGACAACATTTGTTAGGAACTAATACATTAAAAGGAGCATACTTACAAAGTTCATATTTAAATGGTGATGGAGAAATAAATTCAGCAGATTTATTAAAATTAAGACAACATTTATTAGGTACATCACAAATAAATCAATAGGAGGAAATAATGAAAAAAATAAAATATATAATATTAACATTATCTTTATGTTTATTAACTAAATTTAATGTTTATGCTGCAGGAACTGCAAGTTTTTCAGTAAATAAAAGTACAGTTGAAAATGGCGGTACTGTAACCGCATCAGTAACAATAAGAAATTCGGCTGCATGGAATATAAAAATATCTAGTAGTGGTTCTACTAGTGGATGTTCACAAAATTTTGCAGATGCAACAAGTGATGGTAATAATACAACAAAAACTTTTTCTGTAACATGTAAGGCTACATCAACAGGAATTATAAATTTTCAAATGAGTGGAGATATTACAAGTAGTGATGGTGCTAATGTTAAAATAAGTGGTAATAAACAAGTAACAGTAGTTAAACCACGCGAGAAATCAACTAATAATAAATTAAAAAGTTTATCAGTAGAAGGTTATGAAATAACACCAGAATTTAATAAAGATGTTTATGAATATAGTGTTACAGTTCCATCTACAGTAGAAACTATCAAAATTGATGCAACTAAAGAAGATAGTTATGCAAGTATTGAAGGAATTGGTGAAAAAACAGTAGAAGAAGGCATAAATACTTTTGAAATAATTGTAACAAGTGAAACAGGAGTAAGTAATGTTTATAAATTAACAGTTGATGTAGAAGATACTAATCCAATAGAAGTAGAAGTAGATGGAAAAAAATATACAGTAGTAAAAGTATCTAAAAATTTAGAAAAACCAGAATTTTATGATGAAACAATTATAAAAATACAAGATTATGATATACCAGCATTTAAAAATGATACTACAAATTATACTTTAGTAGGATTAAAAGATACTGAAGGAAATATTAGTTTATTTATATATGAAGATGGTTTATATACTAAATATAATGAATTTACTAGCAATAGAATAATAGTTAATTTCTTAAAGTTAGATAATAGTTTAGATTTACCTAAAAAAACTATTAAAATCGATAATTTTAATGTAGAAGCATATGAATATAATAAAAATACAGTATTAGTTTATGCTTTAAATATAGAAAATGGAGAAAAAAATTATTATACATATAATATAGATGAAAAAACTATACAAATATTTGATATAAATAAATATAAAGAAGAACTAGATGAAGAAACTAATAAAAAATATTTAATATTATCAGAAAGCATAGTAATTTTATTCTTACTATTATTATTAATACTATATAGTAGTAAAACTCATAAACTAAAAAAGTTAATAAAAAATAAATATGTAATAAAAGAAGAAAAAAATAATATTAAAGAAGATATAAAAGATGAAGAAAAAAAAGAAATAGAAAATAAAGAAGTTAAAAAGAAAAATAAAAAAACAAAAAAAGAAGAAAAAGAAGAAGTTACTTTAGAAGAAGATATTATAGAAGAAAATATAATAGAAGAAAAACCTAAAAAGAAAAGAAAAAAAGAAACTGGTGAAAGAAAAATAAAAGATATAGATTTATAATTAAAAATATATCGATTTTAAGAATCTGTTTAAATTTTTGAACAGATTTTTTAAATATATTATATAATTTATTAAATTGTTCGATAAAATGTTTGCTTTACAAAATTTGACAAAATAAATTTTATGTGCTATAATCTATACACATTAATGGAATAAGGGGGTTTTATTATGAAAGAGGAAAAATATATACTTGATTACATTAATGAAAATGAATTTAGAAAATTAGAAAGAGCATTAAAAAAATACAATATGCTTGCATTTAAAAAACTTAACTTTGACTATTATCCTAAATTAAGAAATGGACAATTTATAGGAGAATTAATAAGCAAAAATAAAAAAGAAAATACAGAAACTTATGAATTAAAATTACCTAGCGATAATATGTTTAAACAAGTTCATGGTGATGTTAAGTTAATTTATATTGTATATAAAGATCAAAATATAGTAATGCTTGATACATTAACTCCTACTGAAATATTATTAGAAGGACATATGGCAGAACTTACAACATATAAAGGGGTTATGATAAGTAAGGCTAATGCATCTAAAGACATGTTTAAAATTGATTTATTAAATATGTTACAAGATAAACGTTAATTAGTTTTATCTTTTTTAATTATAACTTTATTAGATAATTCAAATTCTAATATATTTTCATTACATAATAAGTTATATATATTATATGCTTTAATATTATAATCTTTAATAATAGAATTAATATTTTTTAAATTAGATACTATAGGAATATTAGTATCTTTTTTAATTTTATTAATATAATTTTTACCTTTAGTATTAAAACCTAATAATCTAATATATTCATTATGTAATACTTTTTCTTTATCTATTTTTTTTAAACCAATTAATATATGTATAAACATTCTATTTATTCTATTATAAGTATATCTTTTAGTTTTAACTAATTTAATTAAATCATCAATATTATTACATTTATTAATAACATTTTTTAATCTATTTTCAATACCTTCATCTACAGTTAAATATCTACTTAAATTATCGTCATTTAATATTTTATATTTAAGTAATTTAAAATATAAATTATAATCTATATTATTTATATATTCTTTATTAGGTAAATATTTATCTATATTTATATTATTCTTTATTTTTTCTCTTATATTAGTAGCACTTATAATACATTCATTGCTACTAATATCATGATAATTACTTGTTCTTTTAATACATAAAGGTTCTATATTATAATTATTTTTTAATATAGTTTTAATATAAGTCAAACCTAATATATCATTAGGAGTTTTTATATTAGTATCTAATGCATTATTAAGTGCAGTAGGATAATTTAAACCTTTATCTAAATAACTTTTAACTTTATTATTATATTCTTCATTTAATTGTTTTTTAGCAAGATTTTTTAATAAATTAATATCATTACATTCACTACCAAATATTAATTTGTTTATTTTTAATTCATTTAATATTTCTAAAGAGGCTTCACTAAATATATCAGCAGAATTACTTCCAAATATAAAAGGTAATTCTAAAACAATATCTATATTATTATTTAATGCTAATTCTGTTTTAGATTTAATTGATTCTATACTTATTTCACCACGTTCTAAAAAATATCCATTTAATACTAATATAATAATAGAATTAGGAAACATTTTTTTAATTTTATTTATATGATATATATGTCCATTATGAAATGGATTATATTCTGCAATAATACCTATTATATCCATATACTTTCTCCTTAATTAATCTAGATTATAACACTAATAATATATTTTTTCTATTAAAATAATAATTTAATAAATTATAAATAAAATATAATATGAATAAAATAATATATTTAATTATTGCATCTATTCTTATTAGTATATCTAATGTATATTGTTTTTTATATTTAAATTTATTAAATATGAATTATACTATATTAGATTATTTATTATTTATATTAAAAAGAATAGAATGTTTATTAATTATTCCAGGAATATTAATTATTTATTTTACTTTAAATAAATGATATAATTTTTATAAGGATGTGTTAGTATGGAAGATAATTTATGGCATGATATTATAGATAGAGATATAAAAATAGATGTAAGTATTTTACCTAAATCAGTTCAAGAAGAAATAAAAGAATTAGAAAGATTACATGAAGAAAAAGATTGGTTTAATTATGATTTTAAATTTGATGAATTAGAAATGAATGCTAAAAGATATGTAATACGTGGTACTATGTCTGATTCTTTATATAAAAAATTATTAGAAAAATATGGTGGTTTATATGATTGAAATAAGAAATTTAGATAATGTAGAAATTACTAATAAAGGATATGGTGGACATAGTGGTAGCAAATTAGGAGTATTAATAGATAATAAAAATTATTTATTAAAATATCCTAATTTTTTAAAAAATATAAATAATTATACAACAAGTCCTTTATCAGAATATATAGGTTCACATATATATGAAATAATTGGTATAGATACACATAAAACAATATTAGGTATAAAAGATAATAAATTAGTAGTAGCATGTTTAGATTTTTTAAAAAGTACTGAAGAAATAATAGATTTTAATGCAATAAAAAATAATTATAATGAAAATATAGAAACTTTCTTTATAAATAGACATTCTTCTCAATTTGAAAAAAATGATTCAATAGAAAGTATTATTTATTTAATGAATAATAATTATTATTTTAAAAAAGTACCTGAATTAAAGAATAGATTTTGGGATATGTTTATAGTTGATGCTTTTATTAATAATAATGATAGAAATGAGGCTAATTGGGGATTAATATATGATAAAGAATTAAATTCATTAAAATTAGCACCTGTATATGATAATGGAGCATCATTCTATGGAAAAAGTGATGATACTAAATTAGAAAGTATTTTAAATGATGAATTTAAATTTAAACAAATGGCTTATGATAGTGCTATATCAGTTTATACATTAAATGATAAAATAATTAATCCTTTAAAATTTATAGAAAGTATGAATTTTAAAGATTGTAATGATGCTTTAATTAGATTATTTCCTAAAATAGATATGAATAAAATAAAAGAATTATTTTTAAATATAGAAGAAGAATATAATAATATAATTATATTTAGTAAAGTACAAAAAGAAGTATATTATAAAGTATTAGAATATAGATATAACATATTAAAAAAAGTATATGAAACATTAATATAATTTTATTTGCTAATTATATATTTTTATGATATTATTTTATTAGAAAATAAAGGTGATAATAAATGAAAAATTTATTAAAAAATAAAAAAATATTATTTATTACAATGGCTATTGTATTAGTATTAGTTGTAAGTACTACAACGTATACTTATTCTAAATATAAGGCTAATACTGATGTTAAAGTATCTGCTAATATAGGTAAATTAAAATGTAATGTTAATGTAGAAACAAGTGATACTTATGTTGAGAATAATGAAACTTATTTTAATGTTATTGTTAAAAATAGTGATGAAAATAATATAACTTCTGATACTGATTTAGGATATACATTAACTATAACTAATCAAAATGGTAGTAAGGGTAAGTTTAGTTATGAAGATAGTGATTATGAAGAAAAATTAGTAATAGAAGGACATTATTTAAATAAAATATTACCTAAAGAAACTTTAAAAATAAAAGTACAATCAGATAATGCAATAAAAACACAAGTAGATTTTAAAGTAGACTTAGATTGTTTTCAAGTAGAAAAAGTAGTAATAGAAAATCCATTTGATGAAGAAACATTAGCATATAAAATATTTGATAATGCTACAAATCCAAAATATGAAAATAGTACAGTATATTCACCAACACCAAAAACAATACCAGCACAACAAATAAATGAAGAAACAGAAAGAACATTAAGTGTAACAAAAGATAAATATGGAGATTCATATTATTTTAGAGGTAATGTAACAGACAATTACATCACATTCGGAAAAATGTGCTGGAGAATAGTAAGAATACAAGGCGATAGTAGTACTAAAATAATATTGCAAGATAAAACCAAGCCTTGTGGTTCAAGTACGACAAATAACACAAATACATTTGCGGATAGAAAAGTTAATTATGGCTATTCAAATTCATCACCATCTGTAGCCGATTATGTAAATTGTTCATATAATATCAATTCAAAATCAAGTTGTTTAAGAACAAAATTACAAAACTGGTTTAATGGAATTTTTACAGATAGTAATTCTTCTCAAATAGAACCATTAAATGATAAACCAACATTAAAAAGTGAATATGAAGGGAAAATAAGATATGAAGAGTGGGACATAGGAGACTGGACAACAAAATATGAAGATGATGGAAGTCTTGCTTCAGAAGATGTTACATGGTGGTACTATGAACCAAGGTTAAGATTAGCATCAACTTCAACAACAAATAGATATGCAACATTAGTACCATCTCAATCAAAGACAAATGTAAAAGTACACGATTATGTTTCAACAATAACCGCAGATGAATTAGCGTTTGCAGGAGCAATATATGAAACAACTAATAAAAATTATTACTTATATAATTCAAGTTATTGGTGGATTTTGTCGCCTCTTCGTCGTGATGTTGGCGATACCGCTGAAGGCGGGTACGACCGTGCATTTAGAGCTCCTAACTTGAGCTACAG
>CANRDR010000087.1 GCA_947629425.1 uncultured Bacilli bacterium
TTTATATAATAGACAAGAAAAGGCAATTAAGCATAATAACTTTAGTATGACTTTAAAAAAGAATAGTGATCTTGCAAGTAATATAATGAAAGAACCTTATGTTTTTGATTTGATTGAATTAACAGAAGACTACAAAGAAAAAGAACTAGAAAATAAAATGTTAGAAAAATTAAAAAATGTATTATTAGAATTAGGTTCAGGTTTTTCATTTGTTGGTAATCAATATAAGATAACTATTGATAATCAAGATTTTTATATTGACTTACTTTTTTATCATATTAAATTAAAATGCTATATAGCAGTAGAACTTAAGGTAACAGAATTTAAAACAGAATTTGCAAGTAAAATGGGATTTTATTTAACAGCACTTGATGAAGAAGTGAAAGATGAAACTGATAATCCTTCAATTGGACTAATACTATGCCAAAATAAAAGCAATAAAATAGTGGATTACACTTTAAAATTTATAAACAAGCCAGTAGGTGTAAGCGAATATAAAATATTTGATAAATTATCAAAAGAAATACAAAATAAATTACCAAATTCAAATGATATAAGTAGTCATTTGGATATTATGGAGTAAAAAATGAAAAAAAGCAAAATATTTTATCATATACATAAAAATAGAGTTCATGACGATAAATGGCAAGTAGGTAATGTTTTGGAAATAACTCAAAATGAATTTACTAAATTTTCCTTTGATTTTGAGCCATATTTAGATATATATAATCAAACCAATGTTCCTTTAATAAATGCTATTGAACATGCACAACAAATAAGAGATGTATTAGGTCAAATAAACTTATTATCAGTAGCAAAAAGTTGTATCAATGAATATCAAATATTAATAAGGGAGTTGGCATTTGAAGATATAAGAAAAAAAGAATTTCAAAATTTACCAAGTAGATGCAATTGTATTTATTTGTGTAGGAGAGATCAAATTGAGTATTGGAAAAAACGACTTGGTTTTCAAAATTATGTAGTTTATAAAATAGAAATATATAATGAACCATTTAAAAGTCGTGATAAATTATTACCTAATCCTCATGAATCTTATAATTCTATTTGTGAAAAAGCAAAAGTTTATTGGCAATATAATAATAGTAAAAATTTTGAAGATGATGAATATTTGTATGAAGGAAAATTTAAAATTTTAGGTAATAATTAGACATTAAAATTTGAAATTTTTAATAAATTATTTTAATTTTTTCTAATTTAAAATAAACAAAAATAAACTAAAAAAAGGTAAAAGTGAAAATTTAAACAAAAAAGATTTGAAAAAATTTCGCTCCCTGAAGGAGTGCAATAGCGCTTATTAATTAAAAAGTCAAGTGCAACTTTTGAATAATCAATAATAAGTAAAAAATGAGATTTTATACTGAGAAAACTTTTGACATTTGGTGGTTTATGATAAATTATCTAAATTATGAAATAGTGGAAGATAACGAACAACAAATAATAAAGATATAATTAATATTTCAACATCTATTTATAAAAAGGTAGTTTTAAGTAAATTTTAACTACCTTTTCAACTACCAAAATTTTAAATTTATTTAATTATTAAGTTAAATAACTAATTTTAAAAGATTTATAATAAAGGTAAAAGTATATAAATAAACTTAGAAGTGCGTGAATACTAACCGCCGCCTGAAAGATGGCAGGATTAAAATGCTGTCGCTTTTTTTATAAAAAATAAAGTTTTATTAGTATAGCAATATGTTTTTAAATAATAACTATTTTTAATAAAACAATTAAATATAAAAAATAGTAAAATATGGTATAATGAAATAAGAAAGAATGGTATTGATATGGCTAAATATGAAATGAGTAATTATTTTAATGATATCGATAAAAAAGGTTTAAAACGAACATGGCATTCAATACTGTCTAAAACATTAAATGAGACATTTGAATCAGATATTTTTATAGTAGATAATTTTGGAGAATTATATGAAATTGGACTTGAATATGTTAATAAGATCGACAAAAAAGAAATGGGAAAATACTATACTCCAAAAGATGTTTCAGTATTAATGTCTAAATGGATGATAAATTTAAAAGGTGAAAAAATATGTGACGTTGGTTGTGGCTGTGGTAATTTAATATTATCATATTTAGAGTGCATTGGAATCGATGAAACAATCAGACTTATTGATAATGGTTATTTATATTTATATGATTTAGATGAAATAGCATTAAGTATATGTAAATATTCAATCGCTATAAAATATGGAAAAAAGTTTTTAAAAAAAATAAAAGCAAAACATTGTGACTTTTTAAATAAAGATATTAAATTGCCAAAAAATTGTAAAGTAATATCTAATCCACCATATTTTAAAATAAAAAAATATGGTGAAAATTGGGAAATAACAAAAGTTATAAATGATTCTAAGGAATTATATTCAGCATTTATAGAAAAAATTATTACTCAGAGTGTGGCTTCAGTGATTATAACACCATATAGTTTTATAGGCAGTGATAAATTTTATTCATTAAGACAAATAATGAATAATTATAATGGATTTATAGTTTCATTTGATAATGTACCAGGTAATATTTTTAATGGCAGAAAACATGGAATATTTAATACTAATACTGGTAATTCAGTTAGGGCAGCAATTACAGTTGTTATAAATGATGACAATATCAAGGGCTTTAGAATTGGTCCATTAATAAGATTTAAAACAGAAGAACGAAATAAAATATTAAATAATGACTTTTTAGTGAAGTTAATAAATGATAGGTATCAAGTTGTTGATTCTCATACAAAAGCATTTTATAAATGCCATAAAGATTTATTAAAGATATTAGATTGTTGGGAAAAAAATTCAGATGATAAACTCGGAAATATTATTAATTCTAATATTGGTGAAAAAATATATTTGCCTACAACTTGTCGATATTTTACTGTAGGCTCAAAGAAAAATTTAAAACGTATTGGTAAAAGAGTAATATGTGTTAAGGATAAAGAAAAATATAATTATGTATATTGTATGCTTAATTCTACATTTGCTTATTGGTACTGGAGATTATATGATGGTGGAATTAACTGTCCATTAACTATTATTAATAGTATTCCAATATTTTATAACAAATTGACTAATCAACAAAAAATGGAAATTAACAAAATAGCAAATGAGATGCAAAAGAATGAAGATAAGTATTTAGTATATAAAATGAATGCCGGAAAAAGTCAAGAAAATATTAAATTTCCTATTGAATATAGAAATAGAATAAATAAAATATTCTTTAATGCATTAGGGATTAATGAGTCTACTGATATTTTTAATAAAATACATAGTAGTTCTCTATTTAGTAGTAAGGAGTTTGGTGATAATGAATAATGAAACTTTAATTAAATTCTTAAGAGATGTATATTTAAAAGATAATAAAACTGTGTTAACTGATAATGAAGTTAAACAAATTGAAAAGTTTTATAAGAGTAACTATAAAAAAGCTGAAACATTTGATGAATTTTTAAAAATAAATCCAGCAATAACTAAAAAAATAAAAAAAGCAAAAGGAGTTTATGCTGAAATTAAACGACAATTTAATTCAAAAAGCGCTTTACAACCAGGAACAATTATAGAATGTGTGTTGGCACAAACAATTGCTAACATGTATAATTTATCTTGCTTTGTTGATTCTTTTCATAGTTATATAAGAGAATTACCAGCAAATGTTTTACCATATTTAAGAGCAGAAGAGAATACTTTGTTGTGTAGATATATTTATTATGATCCAAATAATTATGATAATTTTTTAATTCAATATGGAAATCCTACGTCATATGATGCTGACTTATTTTTAAATAATCACATTGTTAAATTGGAGTTTAAAGATAGAATTGCTCGTGCAGGCGAGAGAGATATAAAACAATATGATGAAAATGGGAAATTGCTATTAGATAATAAATTTATGAAAGAGAATCCGGAATACATTCCTTTAATTAAACAATTTAATGAAGAAACCGATATTTTTTCAAGATATAGTCCAAAATGCTCTAGTGTTAATTATAAAGAATTTGATGAAGAAACAAAAAAAGATATCTTAAGAAGTTATTTTTCGAACCTTGGAATTGATGTTCTTGTAACTTTAGACAAAAATAATGAACTTTTAGCAATTACAATAGATTGTGTTGATGGAACAGATAATTTTGATATTATTTCGACTAAAGGATCTGAAATTAGACCGGCAGGTAAAAATCCTAGAAAAGTTTTCACTCCAATTTTTTTGAATAATTCAATAATTAATATAGGTGGAGATATAAATAATAAAATTTCAGTTCCTATTAAAAATATGCAGGATAGAATAGGAAGAGGAACTGGTGGAGTAATTACAGGTAAGAAAATAAATAATCTTTTATTTGTACCAATAAAAAAAGTTAATCAACTAGATGATAGATATCTTTTTAGTTTAAAAGATATTAGACAATTAAAGCCTACTATAGCAATTCATGTAAAAATAATTGCTGATAAAAATGAATTAAAAGAATATTATAATGAAATATTAAATAAGGATTAGAAATGATATTTTGAGGTGTAGTTATAAGAAAATTATATATGATAAGTATTATAGTTTATTCTTTAATAATGCAAAAGTGAAGAATGGAAAATATTTTCACTTTGATCATAGTCCATCAAATAAGAAAGTTCTATCTTTGTTAAAAAGTAAAGTAAAAGAATAAACCAAAGTTTTTAATTGAATTAACACGGTATGTTAAATATGTTCAAACTGTTGATTTAATTACAGTAGAAGAAGATAATATAAGAACAAGCGCTGATTTAGAATTAAAAGAAAATAAAATGTATGCTTTAGAAGCTTTAGAACGAAATAAACTTATAAATACTGGATTTTATAATCTACATATTACATAAAAAGTTATTCACCAAATTAAATAAAATAATGTTAGTGATTTGCTAATTATTAGACAGGATAAATGATTTTTTTATAGATTTAAATATTAGATAAACATTGATAATTTTAATAAATTTGCAAAATATTTCCAATAGTATATGAATAACAATACTTTTAGAAATATTTTTCCAAAAGTTGACTTTTGATTATATTTAATATATAATTATATCAGAGGTGAAAACGTATGATTGAAAGGATAGAATATCTTGATCAATTAAAAAGGTTTAAGGATAAGGATTTAATTAAAGTTGTTACTGGAATAAGAAGATGTGGTAAATCTACATTATTTGATTTATTTATAGATTATTTAAAAGAAAATGGTATTAAAGATAATCAAATAATAAAAATAAACCTTGAGGATGTTGATTATAGTTTTAGCAATTATAAAGAGTTATATAATTACGTAAATAAACTAATAGATTCTAAAAAACAATATTATGTTTTTTTAGATGAAGTTCAGAATGTTTCAATGTTTCAAAAGGCAGTAGATAGTTTATATATAAAAAAGAATGTTGATGTATATATAACTGGATCAAATGCTTATTTATTATCTGGAGAGTTAGCTACATTATTATCTGGGAGATATATAGAAATAAAAATGTTACCATTATCATTTAAAGAATACTTGAGTGCATTTAGTAATTCAAATAAAAGTAATTATGAACATTTTATAGATTATATGAGAAATGGTGGTATGCCAGGTAATATTGCAATACTTAAAGATAATCCAAATGATTTGGATATTTACTTAGAAGGTATATTTACTACAATAGTATATAAAGATATAATAACTAGAAATAATATAACTGATAAAATGTTATTAGAAAGTATATTAAAATTTATATTTGATAGTATAGGTAGTCCAATATCAACAAAAAAAATAAGTGACACTTTAACTAGCAAAGGCATGTCTACAAGCAATCATACTGTTGAAAATTATATATCTTCATTTCTTGAAAGTTTTTTGATATATAAAGCTGAAAGATTTGATGTTAAAGGAAAAAATTTATTAGCAAGAGATTATAAATATTATGTTGTAGATCAAGGTTTAAGAAGCTATTTGCTAGGTAAAAAAGCAGATAGTGATATGGGACATATACTAGAAAATATTGTTTATTTAGAATTATTAAGAAGAGGATACAAAGTATATGTTGGTAAAGTTGATGATTTAGAAATTGATTTTGTAGCTGAAAATAGGGATGGGTTAAAATACTATCAAGTAGCATTGTCTGTTAGAGATGAAAAAATATTAGAAAGAGAATTAAAATCATTACAGAAAACAGGAGATTACTACCCAAAATTTTTAATAACTTTAGATATGGATTTAGAATCAGATTATGAAGGAATAACTAAAATTAATGTAATTGATTGGTTATTAAATAAAGAATAAACATAAATATTTAACTCTACGTTTCGTTTGTTGTATTTTAAATACTTTATATTATAATTAAATTACGAAAGGAAGAGATTTATGGATCAAGTACGTATTGGTAAATTTATAGCAAAACTTCGTAATGAAAAAAATATGACACAACAAGAATTAGCATATAAAATTGGAGTCACAGATAGAGCAATATCAAAATGGGAAAATGGTGTTTCTCTTGTCAAATGACACATAATAAAAAAATAAGAGATTTACTTTATTTTAAAGGAAAAAGT
>CANRDR010000088.1 GCA_947629425.1 uncultured Bacilli bacterium
GCAATAGAAACCTTCCAAAAAGTTAAACAAGAAAATATAAAAGAATTTGTTACAAATTTAGGTATTACTCCTGAATATGAAAAAGGAAGCGATTATATTAATGAAGTACATGCTATAGGTGGTTTCCAAGGGGTTAATCCAAAACAATTAGCAGCCGCTTATGCTACATTTGCAAGAGGTGGAACTTATATAGAGCCACATAGTTTCACAAAAGTTGAATATATAAATAGCGATGAAACTTATACTGTAAAACCAATAAAAAGAAAAGCAATGAGTGATTCTACTGCGTTTATGATAAATATGATTTTAAAATATGCAGTTACTAGTGGAAATATTTCTACAGGTACAGTAAGTGGTACTGATGTAGCAAGTAAAACAGGAACAAGTTCACTTGATTCAAATTATGCAAAGAAAAATGGAATACCATCAAGTGCTGTTAAGGATTCATGGCAAGTTACTTATTCACCTGATTATGCAATTGCATTATGGTATGGATGTGAAACTACTACAAAAGATTGTTATATAACAATGAATGATGGAACATCTGCTAGACGTTCTATAAGTCAAGTTTTAGGTAAAAATATTTTAAAACAAAATTCTAAATGGAAACAACCTTCTTCAGTTGTAACGGCTCAAATAGAATTAGAAAGCGATCCATTAGTACTTCCTAGTGAATGTACTCCTAGCAATTTAATTTCAACAGAATATTTTAAAAAAGGATATGTTCCTACACAAAAATCTACAAGATTTGAAATGTTACCTAACCCAACTAATGTAAAATATAAAGAAACGGCATCTGGTATTGAAATTACATGGGATAAAGTAGCAACACCTAAGGCAATTGATACTGATTACTTAACAGATTATTTTTCAAAAAATATATATAAAACATGGGCAGATAAATATCTAAATAAAAGAATTGAATATAATAATTCAACATTAGGTGATTTAGCATATTCTATATATATAAATGGTAATTATGTAGCAACTACAACTAATAATAATTACATATATAATGGTTCTGCTGCTGGAGAAATAACAATTAAAACAGTTTATACTAACTACTCTGCTTGTAATTCTGAAGGTACAACAATTGTAGTTACACCAAGCGGTACAACTTCTCCTTCTACTGGTGGAGATTCTAAAGTAGATTTTAGTTTTAAATTAAATGGATCTAACCCAATGTCAAAATCATATTTCAATAATTTAATTAACAATAACATATCTTTAGGAACTGTAGTTAGCAATGGTGTTGATGTAACAAAAGACGCTACTATTACTTATGAATGTAATGATAATTGTAATGCAGATGAATTTATAGTAATTATTACAGTAAAATATAAAGGTACAACAAAAGAATTTTCATTTAACGTTAGTGATGATATAGATAATACTGAATAGTAAAAATAAAGTAGACACAAAAAAAGAAAATGTGTTCTACTTTTCTTTTGCTATTAAATTAATCTATTTATTTCTTCTATTATACTATTATCTAATTTCTTTATTATATTATTTATTTTTATCTTTTTATTATATAAATTTAATATATTTTCATATTCTAATAATTTATCTTTAATAATTATTAATTGTTTAGATATAGCATTTTTACTTATAGATAAATTATCTGCTATTTCTTGTATAGTTAAATTATCAAAATAATAATCTTCAAAATATCTTTGTTGTTTTACTGTAAGTAACTTACCATAATATTCATATAGATTTATTAAATAATCTCTTTCTTCCATTAAATCATATCCTTAAATAAGCCATAAATATATTCTTCAATATCAAATGATTTTAAGTCTTCCATACCTTCACCTAATCCAATAAATTTAACAGGTATACCTACACTTTCTTTTATAGCAAGTACTATTCCACCTTTAGCAGTACCATCTAATTTAGTTAAAACTATTCCTGTAATATTTGTGATACTTTTAAAACTTTCAGCCTGTAATATTCCGTTTTGTCCTGTTGTTGCATCTATAATAAGTAAAGTTTCTTGTGGTGCATTAGGTATAAATTTACCAATAACTTTATTTATTTTTTCTAATTCATTCATTAAATTTACTTTATTTTGTAATCTTCCTGCAGTATCAACTAATACAATATCAACATTTTCTTTCATTGCATTTTCTAAGCCTTCATATATTACACCAGCAGGATCTATATTTTCTTTACCAAAAAATAATGAATCAGTTTTATCAGCCCATATTTTTAATTGTTCTACTGCTCCTGCTCTAAAAGTATCTCCTGCAATAAGCATTACTTTTTTACCTTCATTTTTATATTTATAAGCAAGTTTGCCTATAGTTGTAGTTTTACCTACTCCATTTACTCCTACAAATAATAATACTGTAGGACCTGTTGGATTCATATTAATTTTATCTGATAAATTTTCACCTGTTACATATATTAAAAATAATTCATCAACTATAACTTCTTTTAAATTTTCAGTATCAGTTATATTTTCTTTTTTAACACGTTTTTTTAATCTATCTAAAAAATCAAATGCTGTTTTAACACCTATATCAGCCTTTATAAGTAAACTTTCTAATTCATCAAAATATTCATCAGTTACTTTTTTATATTTTATACCTAATATATTTAATTCACTTACAAATTCTTTTCTTGTTTTTTCTAATCCTTTATCATATACTTCTATTTCTTCTTTTTCTTTTGTTTTAAAAACATTTTTTATTTTATCAAATAATCCCATATTAATCTTCCTTTACCATTTCTTTTATTGGACTATAACTTTTTCTATATCCATCTATTAAACCATATTTTTCTATATTTTTTATATGTTCTTTAGTAGGATATCCTTTATGATTTTTAAATCCATATTCTGGATGTATTTTATCTATTTCATACATCATACTATCTCTTGTTACTTTTGCAATAACACTAGCCGCTGCTATAGATAAACTTAAACTATCTCCTTTTATTATACTAGTTGTAGGAATACTTATTTCTAGTGGCATTGCATCTATTAAAATATGTTCAGGTTTTATTTTTAATTTATTTATTGCATCAACCATTGCTAATTTAGTAGCCTCATATATATTTACTTCATCTATCTTTTTTTCATCTATTATACCTACTCCTATAGATAATGCTACATCATTTATTATTTTATAATAATAATTACGTTTTTTTTCACTTAATTTTTTAGAATCAGTTAATCCTTCTATATAAGTATCTTTTGGTAATATTACAGCAGCCGCAACAACTGGGCCATATAATGGACCTCTGCCTACTTCATCAACACCTGCTATTAAATTAATACCAGATTTATATAAATCTCGTTCATATTTTAATAAATCATCCACGTTTTAATCCTCCAGTATTTAATAAACTTTTATTTTCTTCCCAATTTTTAATTTCTTCTATATTTTCTTTATTTAATGGATACTTATTTATTAATTGTTCTTTTGTTATTTTATAAGTCATTTCCCATTCTTTATTAGTAGTTTTAAATAATTTTTTTCTACTTATATTATCATTTCTAGTAATTTCATTATCGGATAATAAAAACATTAATCTTCCAAAAAGTATTTTAATACCAGTTCTTAAATCTTCTGGATGGTTTATAAATACATCATCTCTTCCTTGAATATTACCTACATTATCCATTTTAGCCAATATTAAATATTTTAAAAATAACTCTTCTGTTTCTTCTTGAATAACTGTAGGTGATGATGTAACAGCATTTATAACATCTTTTAAAGTAAAATGTAATATATATGTATATAAAATTATAAATCTATCTAAATGTCTTATAAAATAATCAAAAGTTACTCTATTAGTAGAAAAATATTTATTAATAGCATTTATAAAATTATCTTTTTCTTCTTCATTTAATATTTTATTTAAATTTAATTTCTTATCAAGTATAATTAACTCTTCTTTATTCATATTAATCAATCCTATCAAATGTTATATTCTTTATAGATTCATTTTTTATATCATTTAATATATAATCACTTACTCTATTATAGTCTGCTTCATTATTTTTATAAGCACCTATTTTTTTACCTATTGTATCATATACTAATTCTAAATCATCTATATTATCTATATTATATCTAGATAAATAATCTTTATAGTATTTATTATACATATTTAAAATATATACTGCAATATCATCTTTGTCTAAAATATCACTTTTTATAGCAGACATACTTGCTAAATTATAAGCGATTTCTTTACTATCAAATTTAGGCCATAAAATACCTGGCGTATCTAATAGTAGTATATTGCTGTTAGTTTTTAGCCAAACTAAGTTTTTAGTAACACCTGGTATATTACCTACATTTGCAACTTTTTTACCTGCCATTTTATTAATTAAAGTACTTTTACCTACGTTAGGTATACCTATTACTAATGATTTTATTTGTTTATTTTTCATTCCCTTATCATTTCTTTTTATATTAATATTTTCAATTAATTTATTTGTTGTTTTTATTATTTCATCTATAGAATCATGTTTATTTAAATCAACTGGAATAACTGTATAACCTTTATTTTTATAATATTCTATCCATTTATTAGTAATTAATTTATCACATAAATCATATTTAGTCATTATTAATATTCTAGGTTTTTTATTTATTATTTCATCTATATCTATTATTTTACTAGAATAAGGTATTCTTGCATCTACAAGTTCATATACTATATCTATTATAGGTAAAAGTTCTTTTATTTGTCTTTTTGTTTTTTGCATGTGTCCTGGAAACCAGTTAATGTTTGTTTTATTTTCATTCATTCTTATCACTTCCATAAATTATTTAACTTCTTCAAGTTTTTCTTGTTCTTTATTTTCTAATCTTTTCTTTGCTTTTTCAAGTTCTTTTAAACTTTTCTTTGGTGTTGGCATTTCTTCTGTCTTTTGTACTTAATGACACATTTTTATTTCTGTTATTATTTATTGTAGTTTTATATTCTGCACCTGTCTTTAAAACATATCTAATTACATTAGGTTTTACTTCTCCATTTTCTGAAATTTCACCTATAATAATTTTTTCAACAATGGTATCAAAAATTTCTCTGTTAAATTCGGTTAAAGTTGCAGGTTCATTTATTATTTTTTCTATTTTCTTTAATTTATCATAAACATCTTTACTTTTATTATTATATTTTTCTATATCTTGTAATTTACAATTTATACTATCTAAACTTTCTTTCAATTCTTTTTCTTTTAAAATATAAGTATCTTTATCAATAACTTTTTCTAACTTCATATCAACTAGTTCAAGTAATTTATCTTGTATATTTTGTTTTTCTTTTTCTAGTTTATTTTTATCATTTTGATAATCATTATTTTCAAGTATCTCTTTAATCATTTTAAATAGTTGATTCTTATTCTTATACTTTTTACTAATTAAATTATTATAAAGTTCAATAAACATTGTTTCTAATAAATCTTCTCTTAAAGTAATCGAATGTTTGCAGTCTTCTTTTCTGTAGACTTTATTAGTGCATCGCCAATAACACCATTGTTTTCCATTTTCTTTAGTACCATTCGTTCTTCTCGTAAAAGTTGCTCCACAAAATCCACAAACAAATTTACTACTAAATGCATATCTCATACTAAACTTGCTTTGATGTTTACTACCATTAGGGATAAGATTTTTACTTCTCTTTTGATATATTTCTTGTGCTTTATTCCAAACATCTCTTGTAATTATAGATTTATGATGATCTTTTACATAATACTTTTCTTTTTCTCCAAAATTTCTTACCATTTTATGAGTTATTGGACTTTCAACATAATTTTTTTGTCCTATAATATCTCCAACATATTTTTCATTGTTTATCATACTTATAATTGATGTTGAATACCATTTCTTACCATTGCTACAAGTTGGAATATCTCTATCATTTAATATTTTAGATATGGTTTTTGCACCTTTGCCATTACAATAAAGATTAAATATTTCTCTAACTATTTCTGCTTGTTTTTCATCTATTTCTAATTGCTTATTTTGTTTATTCCAAATATAACCATAAGGAGCAGCACCATTAGCCATTTCTCCACGTTTCATTTTTGCTTTTAAACCTAATTTTATATTTTGAGATATTGACTCACTTTCTGCTTGAGCAAATGCACTATAAAATGTTAAAAACATTTCACTATCCATATCTAAAGTTTTAATGTTTTCTTTTTCAAAATGAATGTCTACATGATGTTCTCTAAGTAGTCTTACATACTTAAGAGTATCTAAAGTATTTCTTGCAAATCTTGATATAGATTTAGCCAATATAATGTCTATCTTACCATTTAATGCATCATCAATCATCTTTTTAAATTCAGTACGTTTTTTAACACCTGTACCACTAATACCCTCATCAGCATATACACCAACAAATTCCCAATTAGGATTAGACTTAATCTTATCAGAATAGTATTTTATTTGGGAAGAATAACTTGTTAATTGTTCTTCACTATCTGTACTTACTCTTGCATAAGCACAAACTTTCTTTAAATTATTAATAACAGAATTTTCTTTTTTAGAATTGAGATTAGCTGCAATAATCTCAACTTGTGCCATTTAATACCTC
>CANRDR010000089.1 GCA_947629425.1 uncultured Bacilli bacterium
TCATATCATGATGTTGACTCATCAGAAATGGCATTTAAAATTGCTGCAAGTTTAGCGTTAAAAGAGGCTAAAAATAAATGTAAAGCAGTATTACTTGAACCTATTATGAAAGTTGATGTAACAATACCTGATGAATATATGGGTAATGTTATGGGCGACTTAACAAGTAGAAGAGGTAAACCAATGGGACAAGAATCTCGTGGAAATGCTTTACAAATATCAGCAATGGTACCACTTTCAGAAATGTTTGGTTATGCAACTAACTTACGTAGTAATACTCAAGGTAGAGGAAATTTTGTTATGACACTTGATCATTATGAAGAAGTTCCTAAATCTATTGCAGAAGATATTATTAAAAAGAATAGTGCAAACTAATGAATTTAGGTCAAACTATTAAATTTGCAAGGATTGTATTGAATTTAACGCAAGTTCAGTTTGCAGATGCTATAGGTATTACATCTCAAACTTTATCTCTTATAGAAAGAAATAAGTTTGAGATTACCAATAATATTATTTCTAAAATATATTTTTCAATAAAAGAACTTTTAAATGATGATAATATATGTAATAAATTAGAAAACTATCAAATAAATATATTGAATTCTACTACTAATATATTAGAAAAATATTTATTAGCATTAAATAGTAATTTGAAAAATATTTTATTTAATAAACCAAATATAAAGTTAAAGATTTTATAAGTACATCACGTAATATTTGTAATTTAATAGTTGAAGATAAATTGGGAAAAAGTGAAAAAAATAAAAATAATTTGGCCAAAATTCTTAAATAAGTTGAAAAATGCTTGAATATTATTTAAGAATTAGATAGAATATTAATATAAAAGAAAAGGAAGGAAAGAAAAATATGGCAAGAGAAAAATATGATAGAAGTAAGCCACATGTTAATATTGGAACTATTGGACACGTAGACCATGGTAAAACAACATTAACTGCAGCTATTTCAAAATTATTTAGTAAAGATTTTATGGATTATAGTGCTATTGATAGCGCTCCAGAAGAAAGAGAAAGAGGAATTACAATCAATACTGCTCATATCGAATATGAGACAGAAAAGAGACACTATGCTCACGTTGATTGCCCAGGACATGCTGACTATGTTAAAAACATGATTACTGGTGCTGCTCAAATGGATGGAGCAATCTTAGTTGTTTCTGCAGCAGATGGTCCAATGCCTCAAACTAGAGAACATATCTTACTTGCAAGACAAGTTGGAGTTCCTAAAATTGTTGTTTATATGAACAAAACTGATCAAGTTGATGATCCAGAATTACTTGATTTAGTAGAAATGGAAATTAGAGAATTATTAGGAGAATATAATTTTGATACAGAATGTCCTATAATTAAAGGTTCTGCTTTAAAAGCTCTTGAAGGAGATGCTGAGGCTGAACAATCAATTAGAGATTTAATGAAAGCTGTTGACGAATATATTGATACTCCAGTAAGAGATACTGCTAAACCATTCTTAATGAGTATTGAAGACGTATTCACTATTTCAGGACGTGGAACAGTTGTTACTGGACGTGTTGAACGTGGACAATTAAAATTAAATGATGAAGTTGAAATTGTTGGTTTAAGAGATACTCAAAAAACTGTTGTAACTGGAATTGAAATGTTCAGAAAATCACTTGATACTGCTGAAGCAGGAGACAATGCTGGTGTATTATTACGTGGTATATCTCGTGATCAAGTTGAACGTGGACAAGTATTATGTAAACCAGGAAGTGTTACTCCTCATCATAAATTTAAAGCAGCAGTTTATGTTTTAAGCAAAGAAGAAGGAGGACGTCATACACCATTCTTCTCAAATTACAGACCCCAATTCTATTTCAGAACTACAGATGTAACAGGTGTTATTGAATTACCTGCTGGAGTAGAAATGGTTATGCCTGGAGATAATGTTGACATGACTGTTGAATTAATCAGTACTGTAGCTCTTGAAAATGGTACTAAATTCTCAATTCGTGAGGGTGGTCGTACTGTAGGTGCTGGTACAGTTTCTGAAATAATTGAATAATAAAATATATTTTAAAAACTATTTCTTATTATGGAAATGGTTTTTTTGTATGATATTTTTTTAAGTTTAAATAAATATATATAATAACTTGATATAAAAAAAATAGATTATTTATATAATAAATATTGTTTAAAAGAAAATATATTAAAGTTAATATTGCTTTAACTTTTTTTTATTTGATATAATACTAGAGAAAAGAGGGATATGTATGTCATTAAAAGCAGGAATAGTGGGTTTACCCAATGTAGGTAAAAGCACTTTATTTAATGCGATAACTAAAAAAAATATATTAGCTGCAAATTATCCTTTTGCAACAATAGAACCAAATGTAGGAGTTGTAACTGTACCAGATACAAGATTAGAATATTTAGAAAATTTATATAATCCGGAAAGCGTTGTACCTACAACCTATGAATTTATAGATATTGCCGGACTCGTTAAAGGAGCATCTGCTGGTGAAGGATTAGGAAATAAATTTTTATCACATATAAGAGAAGTAGATGCAATAGTTGAAGTTGTAAGATGTTTTGAAAACAGTGATATAACACATGTAGAAGGTAATATTGATCCAATAAGAGATATAGAAATAATAAATGTTGAACTAATAATGTCAGATTTAGAAATAGTACAAAATAGAATTGCGAAAATTGGGAAAAAAGCAGATATGACAAAAGATAAACAAGAATTATTAGAAATCAATACATTGAAAAAATGTAAAGAAAATTTGGAAAAAAATATTGCTTTAAGAAATGTTGATTTTAATGAAGATGAGTTAGAAATATTAAAGAACTTTAGTTTTATTACATTAAAAAAGATTATTTATGCCACAAACGTAAATGAAGAAGATGCTATAGTCGGAGACAATAAATATGTATCATTAGTAAGAGAATATGCATCACATGAATCATCTGGAGTAGTTGTTTTATGCTGCAAATTAGAAAGTGAACTTGCCGAATTAGAAGAAAGTGATAAAAAGAATTTTATGAAAGAGTTAGGATTAACTTCTAGTGGATTAGATAAATTAATATTTGAAACATATAATTTATTAGGGCTTGCAACATTTTTTACAGCTGGACCAAAAGAATGTAGAGCATGGACTTTTAGAAAAAATATGAAAGCTCCTGAATGTGCTGGAATAATTCATTCCGATTTTGAAAGAGGATTTATAAGATGTGAAACTATGAGTTTTGATGACTTAGAAAAATATGGAAGTGAGTTAAAAGTTAAAGAAGCAGGACGTATGCGTTTAGAAGGAAAAGAATACGTCATGCAAGATGGGGATATTTGTTATTTTAGATTTAATGTATAGTTATATATAAAATGTTATAGATAACACGCGTTTTTTATTGACATTATGAAACAATTCGTGATATTATCTATTATGCATTTATATATTATTATATAATGCTTTGTGGAGGGGAATGGCGGATTTGCCCATACCACAACAGCGAAAAAAATATGAAAGGATGTGTTTTTCGTGGCAAAAGAAGTCGTAAAGAAAATTAAATTACAAATTGAAGCCGGTAAAGCTACACCTGCTCCACCTGTTGGAACAGTTTTAGGACCTGCTGGAATCAATTTACAAGAATTCTGTACAAAATTTAATGAAGCTTCTAGAGATAAAATGGGAGATGTAATACCTGTTGAAATTTCAATATATGAAGATAGAACATTTGATTTTGTATTAAAAACAGCTCCTGCTGCATTTATGATTAAAAAGACTGCTAAGATTAAATCTGGTAGTAAAAAAGGTGCAAATGAAGTTGTTGCTACAATTACTAAAGATGAACTTAAAAGTATAGCTGAAGCTAAAATGCCTGATTTAAATGCTTATGATGTTGAATCTGCAATGAAAATTATTGAAGGTACAGCAAGAAACATGGGTGTTGCAGTTAAAGGTGTTAATGATGCTGAATTAGCCGCTCAAGCTGAAGAAGCACATAAAGCTGAAATTGAAGAAGCTAAAAGAGAAGCTCAGTTAGAAGCACTTGAAGAAGAAATGAAGGCTAATGAAAGTGCCGAAGTTGAAGTAATTACAGAAAAAGAAAATACTGAAGAAAAAGAAGAAAATTAATTATCCGCTAATAAACCACGATTGGAGGGAAATAAGTGAGAAAGTTTGGAAAAAAATATGTGGAAGCTTCTAAGAAAGTAGATAAAACTAAATTATATACTGTTGAAGAAGCAATTAAATTAGTAAAAGAAACTAGTACTACTAAATTCGATAGTACAGTTGAAGTTGCTATCAAACTTAATATTGATACTAAAAAATCTGATCAACAAATACGTGGATCAATTGTATTACCAAATGGAACTGGTAAAACTAAAAAAACATTAGTTTTAGCTAAAGGGGCACAAGCAGAAGCCGCTAAAAAAGCTGGAGCTGACTATGTTGGTGATGTTGATTTAATAAACAAAATTCAAAAAGAAAATTGGTTTGATTTTGATACTATTATTGCAACACCAGAAATGATGCCAGAATTAGGTAAAATTGGTAAACTATTAGGACCTAAAGGACTAATGCCAAATCCTAAAACAGGAACTGTTACAATGACTCCTGAAAAAGTTGTTGAAGACGTTAAAAAAGGTATGGTTGAATTTAGAGCAGATTCTTATGGAAATGTTCATACAATTATAGGTAAAGTTTCATTTGATGAAAAAGCATTAATTGAAAATATAAATAGTTTAATGAGTACAATATTAAAAATTAAACCATCTACTGTTAAAGGAACATATATAACAAACGTATCTATTAGCACTACAATGGGACCTGGTATAAGAATAGATAAAAATTCTTTTGACAAGTAGAATAAAATATAATATAATAAATTGAAATAAAAAAACGAGTACCTAAGACAGTAGGGGATTTTATCTTAATAATCCTACCGAGGGAGGTTTAAAGATTATTCTTTATACTTTCCTTATGGAAAGTTTTTTTATAAATAAAGGAGGATATAAATGGCAAGTGCAAAAATAATTGAAAACAAGCAAAATATTGTTGATGAAATTACTAAAAAATTTGAAGATTCAAAAAGTGTTTTAGTTTTTAGTTATCAAGGATTAACTGTTGCACAAATGGCTGAATTAAGAAGAGAATTAAAAAAAGAAGATTCTGAAGTTAAAATTTATAAAAACAGCTTAGTTAAAAGAGCTTTAGATGCTAAAAATATTAATATTGATTCTTTCTTAGAAGGACCAAACGCAATAGTATTTGGTAAAGAAGTACTTGAACCAATTAAAATATTAAGTAACTTTGCTAAAGATAATGAAGTAGTTAAAGTTGAAACTGGTATTGTAAATGGTGAAGTAGTAACATTAGACACTATTAAAGAATATGCATCTATTCCATCAATGGAAGGCTTACTTACTATGCTTGCAGGTGGTATGATAGAACACTTGAAAAATCTATCTATTGGACTTAATTTATATGCCGAAAAATTAGGTGAAAACAAATAAGAAAGGAATGATTTAAATGGCAAAATTTACAAAAGATGAATTCATAAGTGGATTAAAAGAAATGACTATTCTTGAAGTTAAAGAATTAGTTGACGCAATGAAAGAAGAATTTGGAGTTGATCCTAGCGCTGTTGCTGTAGCTAGTGCTCCTGTTCAAGGAGGAGAAGCAGAAGTTGCTTCTACAAAAACAGTTGTATTAAAAGATGCTGGTGCTGCTAAAATTGCTGTAATTAAAGTTATAAGAGAAATTACAGGATTAGGTTTAGTTGAAGCTAAAGGTATAGCTGATAAAGGTGGAAATATTAAAGAAAATATTCCTGCTCAAGAGGCTGATGAAATTAAAGCTAAATTAGAAGAAGCTGGCGCTACTGTAGAATTAGCTTAATAAAATTGACAGATAATCTTGATATTAGCAAGAAAATCTGTCTTTTTTGTTTTGTAAAGTAATTTTTTTAAACTTTCTACATAATATAAAATGTGATATTATTAATATAGTTAAGAAGTAATTTGTATAAAATAATAAGAATAAAATAAATATAGGAATTATTTTATCATTAAACTATATTTTTTGTATTTATGTTAATTACAAATTATCTTCAAGATTTTAAAATGGCGAGGTAATATGAAAAAATTAACTATAGTATGGACAATATTTATTGTTATTTTAGTATCACTTCTTTTAATAATAGGATTTAAAATAAAAGAAAAAAATAAAAATTATATTGCATTAGAAAATGATTTAAAAGAAGCGGCACAAATGTATTATGGACAAGATACTAATTTAAAAAAACTTCCAATGCAAGGAAATAGCGTTTATGTAACATTAGATGAATTAAAAGAATTTGGCATAAAAGTTAATAATAAAGTAAATGAAGACGAATGTACTGGATATGTTAAAGTTACAGGCGAAGTAATATCACATAAATATAAAGGATATATAAAGTGTAAAAATTACGAAAGTAAAGGATATGAGATAAAAAATGCAAATTAGTACTTGCAAAAG
>CANRDR010000090.1 GCA_947629425.1 uncultured Bacilli bacterium
ATATAATTCAATTCTTCGTATATAATTTTTAATTTTTCTTATTGAGTACTTTCTTACTCTACTTAAATATTACTACATTTATTTATTTCTTTCAAGTACTAATCTATAAAACATTTATATTTTTTAGGATAATCACGTTCATATTCATAATTATAAAATTTAATTATATAATTAGTAAATATATCTAATGTTTTATTTAAATTTACAGCACCATTTTCATATACAATATTAGAACCTAATTTTTTTAAAATACTTGCTATATTACCTATTAAATCATATTTAATTCCATAAATACTATCTTGTAAATTACTACATGGTCCCTCAATTGTTTTAATAAATTCTACTTTTGTATGTAATTTAAATGTAGGATTTATTAAAAATAATAATGCATTAACTAATATTTTTTTATCTTTATTTTCACAATTATCTAAAACTTCAAAACAATAATTAATTAATATTCTTTCATATCCATTAGCCTTATCTTTTAAATTATCAAATATAATATTATTAGTATTCATACCAATATTTCTTAATTCAATTAATCTTTGATAATATATTTTAAAAGCAAGATTATTTTCTAATCTAAGTACTATTAAACGATTTTTATATCTATACATATTAATTAATAAAGTATATTTATCTATAAAAACTAAACAAGAATTATTTATCATATTACGAGGTATATAAAATTCATAATCAGAAAAATATAAATATGTTAATCTAGTATCATTTTTTTGTAATTTTAAATTTGTAATATTATTTATAAATTTATTTTTCTTTCCAATAAAATTAAAATAATTATTTTCTTCTTGAACATTTATTTCTTCTAATGTAGATAAATTTATAATTTTATACTGCATATATATCACCCAAAACTATTTTTATTATAACTTATATTATAAATTAATCAATGTTTTTATATAATAAAAAAAATAAATTATTTTTGATTTTTTAGATTAAATAATTTATTTTTTAATTCATTTTGTTTATCTTCAATTTCTTTTTTCTTATTATCCATTGCTACTTTCAAAGCATCTAAATTTCCAACTATATCAGATTTTTCTGTATTTTTATTAACTGGTTCTTTAACTTCTTCTTTTATAGCAATTTCATCTCTAATATCTTTATCTACATTTAATTCATCTAATACCTTATCTAATTTCATTGTACTAGTATTATTACCAACATATACAGAACTAAATTGTTCATTTTTTTCATATGATTTTTTAGAATCTTCCTTATCTTCTATTGGTTCTTTTATTTCTTCATAATTTAATTTTTCTTTAACTTCTTCTTTAGGTTTTTCATCTTTAAAACTAAATTCTTCTTTTTTTTCTACAATATTTTCTTTTGGTTTTTCTTCTATAGCATTTTCTTCTTTTTCAGAAACAACATCATCCATTTTTTTAATTTCTATATCAATAGGTATAGGGGCTGTATCTTCTTCTAATTTTTTTACTTTTTCTTCAATTGTTTGTTCTTTAATTTCTTCTTGATTATCTTCTTTATTTTTTTCTTCTTTTACATTAGATTCATTATTTATGTTATCACTATTAGTATCTGTTTCATCTTTTGTTTCTGTATTTTTTGTACCACTAAAATGTAAACTAAATATTAATAATACAATAAAAATAAATAATAACACTGCTCCTATTATATATATTGTAGTTAAAATTTTTGTATCACCATATATTTTATCCATAAAACTAAGTATTTGATTCATACTTGCCACCTCTTTATTATATAAATAATTATAATATATTATTTTTGTTAAATCAATAATATTTATTAAAAAATTGTAAATAAAAAGTGAAATTTATAAAAACTTCACTTTCTTAGACTAATTAATAGCGTCTTTTAATTTGCTTCCAGCTTTAAATGTAACAACATTTTTAGCAGGTATTTGAATTGTTTCTTTTGTAGATGGATTAATTCCTTCTCTAGCTGCTCTCTTTTTATTAGTAAATGTTCCGAAACCTACTAAAGCAACTTTCTTTTCTTTTTTTAATCCTGTTTCTACTGCTTTTAAAACTGCATCAACTGCTCTAGTTGAATCAGCTTTTGTTAATCCAGTTTCATTAGCAACGAATTCTACGATATCTGTTTTTGACATATTCATTTCCTCCCATTCAAATAGTCATTTACTAGGGCTTTACCCTACATATTTAGAGTATCAAATAATTTTTAGTTTTGCAATAATATTTTTGATTTTTTTTACTTTTTTAAGTATTTTTTTAAATATTTGTCTTTAAAATAAGTAAAAAACATATAATTTATTATGAAAAATAAATTTTTTAAAGCAACTTTAATATTAATGATTGGTTCACTTTTTACAAAAGTTTTAGGTTTTTTTATTAAAATAGTTTTTACAAGAATTGTTACACAAGATTCTATAAACTTATATAGTATTATAATGCCTACATATTCTTTACTTATTACTATAGCCCAATTAGGTTTACCTCTTGCTATATCTAATGTAATAGCACAAAGTAATAAAAGTAGCAAAAAAGTTTTATTTTCTATTATACCAGTATCTTTATTAATTAATTTAATTTTAATTTTATTAATATTATTTATTGCACCATTTATATCTAATAATTTACTTAATAATCCTGATACATATTATCCAATAATATCTATTGCATTTATATTACCTTTTATTTCTTTATCAAGTATTATTAGAGGATACTTTTTTGGTAAACAAAAGATGTTTCCACATACTTTATCTAATATAATAGAACAAATTGTAAGGCTTTTTATAATTATTATATTTTTGCCTAAAATAGCTAAATACGGGCCAATTTATACAGTATCAGTATATATTTTATTTAATATTATATCTGAATTAGTATCAATTATAGTATTTTTAATATTTGCTCCTAAGAATTTTGTTATTAATAAAAAAGATTTAATACCAGATATTAAAATAGTTAAAGATGTTATGGGTATAGCAATACCTACTACATCAAGTAGAATTATAGGAAATATTGGATATTTTTTTGAACCTATTATATTAACATTTACTTTAACATTAGTAGGTTATTCAAATAATTTTATATTAAACGAATATGGTATATATAATGCATATGTGTTACCTATTTTAACAATACCATCATTTTTTGTTCTTGCTCTTAATACTTCATTAGTTCCAGAAATATCTAAAAATAGTAATAATAAAAAAATAATAATTAGAAGATTAAAACAATCTTTAATAATATCTTTTTTAATAGGATTAATTTCTAATGTAGTTGTATATATTTTTACAGATAAAATGTTATTATTAGTATTTAATACAACTAAAGGTATAGAATATGTTAAATTTTTATGTCCATTCTTTGTATTCTTATATTTAGAAGGACCACTAGCAAGCACATTACAAGCATTAAATTATGCTAAATATACTATGAATGTAACTATAGTAACTACAATTATTAAACTTTTAACATTATTTATATTTAGTTTATTTCATATTGGATTATATGGATTACTTATATCAGAAATAATAAATATATTTGCAATAATTTATTTAAATAGCAAAAAAATATATAAAATATTAAAATAAAGTCTATTTTTTATAAACTTTATCAATTTCATATTTACTTAAATCAAATTTCATTCTTTTAGCAATGTCAATTAATTCTAAGTCAGTTGCATATTCTATTTCAGTTAAGTCTACTATAGCGATTGGAAACCCATTAAACATTGCCCCTAAACATTCTTCTTTTAAATCTTCTCTTAATTTTAAAAAATTATAATTCATAAATCCTCAACTTTAGTTTCTTCTAATTCTTTAAACATATTAGCCATAGTTTCACTATTATGTGTAAGTTTTTTTATAGTTAAATTATCTATTTTATTATTAGCAAGTCTTAAGTTATTTTCACTAGATAATAAGTTTTCTTTTGTTTTTTGTAAATGATCTATAGTTTTATCTATTTCTTCTATAGCTTTCTTAAATCTGTCACTAGCTAATCTATAATTTCTTTCAAATCCTTCTTTAAAAGCATTCATATTTTCTTCAAAATGAGATATATCTATATTTTGATTTTTTACTTTTTCTAATTCTTTTTTATATTCTAATGAATTAAGTGAAAGATTTCTAATTAATGTAATTAATGGTATAAAAAATTGTGGTCTAATAACATACATTTTATTATACTTATAAGATACATCTACAATACCATTATTATAATATTCATTATCAGTTTCTAATAGTGATACTAATACAGCATATTCACAATTTTTTTCATTTCTATCTTTATCTAATTCTTTAAAGAAATCTTCATTTTTATGTTTAGTACTAGTTAAATCAGCCTCATTTTTCATTTCAAACATAATAGATACTAATTCTATTCCATCATCACTATAATCTCTAAATATAAAATCTCCTTTAGAACCTGTTTTTATATCATTATCTTTTTCAAAATAAGCATTTCTAAATAGTGGTCTTAATTTATTAAATTCATTATTACAATGTTGTTCTAAAGATTCACCTATCATTTTAGTAGATTGTTTTGCCTTAAAATCTTTATAATACGCTATTTGTTCATCTTTATTTTTTAATTTTTCTTCATATGTTTCTTTTAAACTTTGTGTAGTTAATAAATATTCATTTTTATTTAGTTCTATTTTATTATTTAATTCATCTATTATTTTCTCTTTTTTAGATAATTCAGTTTGTATTTTTAAATTAGAATCTGTTTCTAATAGTTTTAATTTATTTTTTAAATCATTTATTTCTATAGTATCTTTATTTATTTTATCATTATATATATTTTTAGTTTTTTCTTCTATAGTTTTTATTTCGTTTTTTAAATTATTAATTTCTATATCTTTTTTATTTATATCTTTTTTTAATTCTTTTTCTATACTTACTTCTGCTAATTTAATTGCATTATCTTTTTCTATTTTATATTGTTTATCTCTTTCATTTATTTCTCTTATAAATTCATTATCTCTTATTTGTTTAACTATAGATTCATAGTCACTTTCATCTATTTGAAATATTGTTTTACATTTTGGGCATTTTATTTCATTCATTATGTTTTCTCCTTTATTTAGATTATAAGATAAAAAAAATAGTTACGCAATAAAGCATTTCTATTTTTAATCTATTTTATAAGGATTTTCTTTTGTTCCATCTCCATTTATTATTTTTACATTTGAATTTAAGGTTATACATGGTCTTATATAAGGATGTCCATCATTAGTGGTTGTTGTAAGAAGTAATGAAATTCGTACGACAAATATTCCATCTCTATAAGGTTCTGGAACATTTCTTTTATATATTCCTAATACTGACCAATATTTACTAGTATCCATTTCAATATAAGTATATTGAGAGTAATTATTTTTGCCATTCATTAATCCTGTCATTAATCCTGAAAAAACAAGTTCATCAGCTGTTATTATTCCAATGTTTAAAGCATCATATTTTTCATTTTGTATTGGTTTTAAAGTAGCATTTCTACTATTGGACGTAATTCTTGTTCCTAAATCTGTTAAAACATCTGTTTCTATTAAAGGTAACATTTCACCATCATAACCTAAATACCATTTATCTGTTTTAAGCATTTTTTGTTTTTCTTCTAAAAAATTATCATTTAACCATTTTTTTAATTGATTTCGCCAAGACATATTAAATGTAGATTCAATATATCCTTCTTTTAAAACTTCAATACCGTCTATTGTAGTTTGAGTTACTCCATATTGCCCAGTACCTATAAATGCATTTTCTCCTCCTGTTGCTGTTTCACAAGGTTTTGTACTATCAAAAAGAATTAATTTGATTGAACCATCGCCTTCAATACGTACTATCCTCCAACACATATTATTAAAATCTATATAATTATCTTTAATATTACCCCTATAATAATATGAGCTACCTAAATCATCTTCTGTTACACTTAATGTTCTTTCGTTTTCTCCACTTATTTCTTGTGCTGGTTTTGTTTTAGGAATTGGTGAATATATTGTACTTTTTTCATCTTTTGGGTACATTGTATTTTTTATTATATTATATGCTAATGTACTTTCTTCATATGGTATTTCATCTTCTTTATTTATTATTTGTTCTCCTGTTACATTTATATTTATACTTATTTTTTGGTCCATCCAGTTATTTTCATTGTCATCTGTAAATACCCATTTCCAATATAGTTTTACATCTTTACTTTCTTGATATTTTATTATTTCTACAGTACTTTCATTTATTTCTATTGTATGTTCTGCATCTTTATATATTTTTAAATTATTTGGTATACTTTCTCTATTTATTTTTATTACACTTCTTATATTTACTTCACTTTTACTTGCATCTAAACCTAGTGTTATTACTCCACTACTTCCTGGTATTACTTTTGTATAGTTATTATCTAAAGTACTTTCTAAATCTATACTTACTTCTTCATTTATTTCACCATTTACTAAAAATGAGAATTTTGCTATATCTAAATCTACACTTGAATTTGCATTACTTTGAAAGAATGCTCTTG
>CANRDR010000091.1 GCA_947629425.1 uncultured Bacilli bacterium
TAGTCCATATATACACATTCTTTCTAAAGTACTTAAAAGTACCCTCTACTATATATATACTCTCTTTTTTTGCATTTCCTTTTTTTCTTAGTTATTTTTATTAAAAAACTACAAAAAATACTCTAATCTTTAATTTTAGAGTACTTATATAATTTAAATATTAAATTTTTAGTTATTCTATGTTATAAGCATTGTCTTTTGTTCCATTACCGCCTGTTAATTTTATTTCAGATTGTAAAACTATGGATGGAATTATAGATGGATGAGTAACACTAACATGGTTACCTCCAATATGACCATCGGTACCACAATAAAAAGCATAATCATTAACATCAACCCGATATGATGGAGTTGCTAACCACCAATAAACCTTTGTATTTTTTAAATAATGACTCCAATTATTCTCATCATCATTCATAGTACTTCCTGCAAATACTAACTCATCTGCTGTTAATAATCCTCCTGCATCAAATATTTTTTCATCATGAATTTCATTACATTTTAATGTTGATATTTGTACACCTAAAGATCCTTGTAATCTTTTTCTAACTTCAGATGACACTTCTGTATTATAATTTGTTGTTATTAGTCCATTAGAATCATACCAATCTGTACGATTGCCTAAACACCAATTTTCTGGCTTTAATTTTTTTTTATTATTAAGTTTGTCTACCCAATCATTTATAATTTTTCTAACAGCATCATCTCTATTTAATGTATTTTCATAATCAAATCTATAAGGGCTTGATTCTGTTCCATCTCCTATAAATCCATAAGCACCTTTACCTATAGATGCATTATCACCTCCAACAGCATCACTACATTTATATTCTTTATCATAAAGTATTAATTTAATACTTCCATCTCCCTCTATTCTTACTATTCTCCAACACATTTCATTAAAGTTTAAATAATTATCTTGTACATTGCCTCTAAAGTAGTATGAATTACCATAGTCATCTTCTGTTAATGATAATGTTCTTTCATCTTCTTTACTTACTTCTTTTGCCGGTACTGTTTTTGGTGTTCTTGATAATATTGTTTTATCTTCACTATTTTCTATATATGCATTTTTTGCATTTTCAAATATATTATATGCAAGTATTCCTTCTTTATATGGATTTACTATTCCAGTATTCTCTTTTTGATAGCAATTTATTTTTACTTTGTATTTTATTTCTGTTTTTACTGCACTTTCACTTTTTACTCTTATTTTAAATCTTTCTTCTTTATTATAGTTATTTAATATATGTTCTTTTATTTCTAATGTTTTAACATATTCATCATTGCTATTTCCATATGAATCTATATATCTATATAATCCTTTTGAATCATTTTCATTTTCTATTGTTAATATATATCCTATATCTGTATCTGATTCATTATTATCTTTATTATTTTTTACATTTATATAAAAATATCTTTCATTATCTTCTATATATTCATCTTTACTATCTACAGATACATCACATACTAACTTACCTGTATTAGAAACAACATTTACATTAGTTTTAGCTTTATATTTAGAATAAGTTATACCTATACTAGATACAGTTATAACAACTGTTACTATCATTAAACTAATTAATATACCTTTACTTTTTATTAATACTTTTTTCATAAAAATCATTCCTAACATATAAAAAAATTATATAAGTATAACCCCCCCCCAGCGAACAAATGTTCTGCTGAAGAGGATTGGTTATATAATTCAATCCTTCGTATATAATTTTTATTTTTTTGAGTACTTTCTTACTCTATTTACATTATACTTTATAATTTAATTATGCACAAGTCTTAAAAATTTATTATATTAAAAAAAGAAACATATATAAATATGCTTCTCAAGTATTATTTTACAATATCTCTTAATTCATATAAAATTAGATTAATATCGTAAACTTAAGTACTCAAATAATACTCGTGAGTACAGTAATATTATTTATTTTTCTTTATCTTTTATTATGCCAGTTTTTTCCATTTCCTCATTTTCTACTTTTAAATTTAAACATAATCCTATAACAAATATATAACATAACCAATATATCCATAACATTAATATTGCTATAGAACTTAAACTACCATAATATTGATCATATTTGCTAAAATTATTAATCCAACCACTATATAAATATGTTGCAATTAACCAAAATATAGTTGTAAATATTGCTCCTAAATTTAATCCTTTATGATCTACTTCTTTATCAGGAGCCATAACATAAATAGATTTTAAGAAGAAATATACTACTAACCATGTAATAGGTCCTCTAACTATAGACAATACTAAATTAACTATTGTTTCTAAATTTTTATATTCAAAACTTGACATTATTTTATTACCTAAAAGTGGTACTATAAGTAAAAATATATATAATAAACACAATAATATTGTCATTAGCATTGCTTTAAATCTTCTCTTAAAATAAGAACTTTGTTTTATTCCATATATTTGATTAGATGCTATTATTATTGAATTAGCCCCATTAGCAGCAATATAGAATGTAATAACTAATGCTATTATAGAATGTAATGTAAAATTTTTACTAAATAAATTAGGTATTATTAAATCAAATTTAATATTTGTAAATATACTGCTTAGAAATTCTGTTACTGTATGTATATCTACACCAACAATATTTCCAATAAAAGAAATGATTGATACAATAGGAACAATACTTAATATAACGAAAAAAGCAAGTTGTCCTGGTAATATCATCATTTCTGGTTTTAGTAATATTTCGAATACTTTTTTAAAGAAATTTTTTACATATTTTTTATTTTTTTTAAATATTAAGGATATAAAATCAATAACTTTATTCATTCATATCCTCATATTTTTCTTTATTTTTTCTCATTTGTATAGTTGCTTCATTAAATGCATCTTCTATTAATTTTAAATCATCTTTTATCATACTAAAACCAACCGCAACACCATATTCATATGGTAACTTTTTAAATTCTTTTAATAATTTTTTAATATAACTAATAACTTGTTTTTCAGAATATCCTACTAAATATATCATAAATTCATTTCCATCAGTTCTTAATACTTCTGTATTTTCTAACTGTGTTTTAAATAATATATTTGCACAAGCCTTTATTTGTTTATCCCCTTCTTCATGTCCAAATGTATCATTTAAATATTTAATATTATTTAAATCTAATACAATAACACATTGTGGATAAACTGTATTTTGATTCCATATTTCTAATCTATCATTCAAATAATTTCTATTTTTTAAACTAGTTAACATATCAACATATTTTATTTTATCATTATTCTTTACTTTAGTATTTAATACTATTCTTTTTTTAGATTTTATTACTAAATATGCTAATATTAATATAACTATAATTAATAATAATATATATCTTGCTATAATAACGGTTCTATTACCTGATGCATAATTATCAAAATAATTATTAATACCTATTAAAGTCATTTCTTTAGGATTTAATGTATTAACATAACTAGAAAATAATTTATAAAAAGTATCATTATTATTTTTATATTTAAAAGTATATGTTAAATTAGAAGTTGTATCACTAAATAATACTAAAGAATCATTTAAATTATCAATAATATAATTATCATATACTAATTTATCTATTATTACTATATTACCTTTTTTTATAATATTTTTTATTTTATTATTATTTTTATATGTTTTTATAGTGATATTTTTATATTTTTGTAAATAATTATATAAATTAGAATATTCTTCTACATATATCTCACCTGTATAAGAATTTAAACTATCTATATTTAATAAAGTATTCTTATTAGATATTAAATAGTATTCTACTGGATAATTTATATTAATATCTTGATAATTGTTTTCATATATAAATTGATTAAAATATAAATCTATTTTATTTTTCTTTATATTATTTTTTAATGCATTAAATGTTTTTTCTCTTTTATAATTTAAATCTATATTAGAAAATTCTTCAAATGATTTTAAATAAGAATTAGCAATACCTGTAAAATCACCTTTTGCTACTAATGTATAAGGCTTTTTATCTATATAATCAAAAGTAAAATCTAAATCAGTTAATTTATCTTCATCTATATCAGATATTCCTAAACTATCTATAAATAATTCATAATTATTTCTATTATAAGATTCTTTATAATCATCAAGTATCCATGTATTATAATATTTAGTTAATATTGAATTTAATGTATTATCATTTCCTAAATGTAAGTAATAATATATTTTAGCGTCATTTAAAAAGTAACATATATTTAAATTTTTATTTATTATATCATCTTTATATTGATTTAATGGTAATATTATATAATCTAATTCTTTGTCTGTTAAAGCCTTTATTAAAGTATCAGAATTATCATATGTAGTTATAGTTGATGTTAATTTATAATATGTACTTATATAATTTAAGTCATTAGACATTATTCCTACTTTATTAGAATTTATATCTTCTAATTTATTTAATGTATTTTTATTGTTATTTATTATTACATAATAATCTGTATAAATAAGCAAATCTCTTTTATCATAGTTATTGCTAACTGTAAAACCAAATGATTCATTAGTATTATTAACAGAATATACTGTACTATTTAATTTTAAACTTAAATCTTCTTCTAAATCAGATATAAAATCATAAAATACACCTGTTCCAGATAATCCAAATATATTTATATCATTAGGTACTGCTATAGAATATAAACTATTTTTATTATTATTAATCCAAGTTTTTTCACTTATTGTTAAACTATTTTTATCTTTAAATATTTTATATATTGCAAATATTGAACCAAATGCTAATACTATTAATATACTTATAATTATTATTACTTTTTTTGCTTTTTTCATTTAAATCACCTAGTTACTAGTACTATAATGTGTCCATTTAATAACTGTAGCACCTGCTCTAATATATCCCATTACTGGAAAATTTTCTTTAGTTTCTTTATCATTATTTTCTACTATAAAGTTTATATCATAAAATGCTTTTTCTTCGTCACTAAATTGTGTTAATGCATCTTGAGCAATTGTTTCTGCATTAGCATGTGTTCCATTATTTAATGTAATTATTACATATATTAGTTTACCTCTTATATCTAATTCAGTATTATTAACTAATTCATTTGCAGTTATATGTTCTTCTACTTCTTTTATTTTTTTGTCTTCTATTTTTACATTTTCTATTCCTTCAAGTCTATTACCATATTTATCTTTAGTAGTTTGATTTAAAAAATAAACTCCTACTCCTATTATTATAGCAATAATACATATTATAGATATTATCATTAATATAGAATATACTCTATTCCTTTGATAAAATGATTTTAGTTTTTTAAACATAGTTCCACCTCTAATTAAATTATACACTATAATTTAAAAGTTATCAATTTATATAAAAAAATAATTCTTATAGAAAAAATACAATCACTATAAATTAGCAATTGTACTTTATATTATATTGTAAATAATATTTAAACGGTGTATGGATTTGATTTAGTTCCTTCACCCTGTATTAATTCTATATTTGGAATCAATACTATAGATGGTCTTATATATGCATTTGTATCATCTATTGAAGCAGATGAAAAATTTGCTGTACTAGATTTAAATATAGTAAATACTGTAAGATATGGATACCCATTATCTCCTATAAATATTGCTTTAGCAGGAAATAATAAATACCAAATACTACTATTAACTAGCCATGCACTATTAGTTATTCCAATTGATGTAAATCCAGAAAATACTGCTTCATCTGCTGTGAGCATTCCACCATAATCAAATATTTTTTCATCATTAACCCCATCACATTTTAATGTTGCTATTTGTTTATTTGTTAATCTATTAAAACTTTCAGAGTATATATCTTTATTTTGTGAAGTATAACTTCCTTCAATCTCAGTACCATCGCTATTGAACCAATCTGTAGTATTACCTAAACACCAATTTTCTTTTTTTAAATTCTTTTTCATTTCTTCTGTTATAAAATTTGCAATTATATCTCTAGCAGATTTTTCTCTTTTTAATGTATTGGAATAATCATATTCAAATACAGTATTTTTGTATCCAAACATTCCATTTCCTATACTTGCATTAACTCCTCCCGTTGCACTTTCACATGTTTTGGTTTTATCTTCTAGTATTAATTTTACTGAACCATCACCTTGTATTCTTACTATCCTCCAACACATATTATTAAAGTTTA
>CANRDR010000092.1 GCA_947629425.1 uncultured Bacilli bacterium
TGTTCCTGTAACTGTATTTTCATACGTAAATCTTCCATATGTAAACTTTATTGTACTTAATATACATACTATCATTATTATTAACACAACTATATATCTTTTCTTCATATATACACCTTTTTCCATATAAAAAAATTATATAAGTATAACCCCCCCCCATACCGAACAAATGTTTCTATGAGAGAGATTGGTTATATAATTCAATTCTTCGTATATAATTTTTCTTTTTTCTTATTGAGTACTTTCTTACTCTAAATAAACTATACTACAAAATTTATGTTTTAACAAGTTCTAAAAAATAATCTTATTTTTTAAATAAATTATCTACTTTCTTTTTATTAATAATATAATTTATTATAACTATAATAATTATTATAATAAATATAGATATACCTATTACAAAATATAAAATATATTTCTTATCAAATTTAAATTTACTTTCTATTTTTACTTTTTTAGTAGTAGTTATTTCGCTAGTACTTTTTTTTAACATATTAATAGTATAAGTTTCTATTTCTCCATTTTGTGCTGTAACTTCTATTAAAACTTTATAATTATTTGATTTTAAATCATCATTACCTATAATTTTATATTTTGCAAATGAATTATCTAATTCTACATTTATTTTAAGAGAATTATCTTCATTTTTTAAATCAAGATTATAATCTGTTTTATATTTATCAAAATCTATATCATAATTTTCAATAGATAAAGATTTTATAAAATTATTGCTAGATAATACTTTATCGTCTTTTTTATCATTTTTTACATCATTTAATATATTTTTAGCATCCATATCTTTATTAGTTGATGGTTCTAAACTTTTTAGTTCTTGATAAGGTTCTGTATTCTTACCTATCATAATAGGATTAGTTTTATTTACATCCTTTTTTATTTCATATATTTTAAATTCATCATCTGTTTCTTCTGAAATTTTTACTGCCATAGCATAAGCGCTAATCATTTTTATATTACCCGAATCTTTATCTGTATTTTTTATTCCAAATGTTATTGTTGCTTTATAATTATCACAATATGTAACATTATCAGAACACGTTATATAGTTTGTTTCATCATCAATTACACTTATAATATATATTTTATTTTTATTATTTGTATCAATTACATATTCAGTGTGTATTGGTGATTCAATTTTATCTATTTGAAAAACATCAGTATCTATTTCTAACTCCATACCTACTAATATTAACCCATAAGAATTAGGATCATTTCTTTTTATTTCATCAAACATAATATTATAATCTAATGTAAACTCTTTACCTATTTGTTCTTTATAACTTCCATTAATATTAACATCAGTAATTGATAATGCAAAAACATTTAAAGGAATTAACAATAATACTAAAATAACTATCAACTTTTTCATAATCTAACTTCCTTAACATATAAAATTGTATCAAACTATAAAAAAATCTTCAACTAATGAAGATGCTTTTTATGTTTATACAAAATATCTGTTTTCAAAATAAATATTAATACTATTACCATTAATAAAATATATAATATTATTGCAATATCAGTATGTCCTATTGCATAAAGTACTGATATAAAACTAAATAATATATTTATAATATAAATAATAATAACTGTCTTTTTTACAGAAGAAGTTCTTGCAAGAAGTTGATGATGTAAGTGTTCTTTATCAGGTTTTCCAATAGATTCTCCTTTAATAAGTCTTCTAAGTATTGCAAGTAAAACATCTAAAATTGGTATAAATAATATAAGTATAGGTATTATAAATGAAGTAAATGTTGCTGTTTTAAAACCTAATAATGCAATAACTGAAATCATAAAACCTAAAAACATACTTCCTGTATCGCCCATAAATATACTAGCAGGATTAAAATTATATGGAATAAATCCTAAAGTAGATCCAATCATAATAATACATAGTACAAAACCTAAATCATTAATTCTTCCTAATAAAATTGATATTATTGCAATCGTTATAAAATAAATAACACTAGAACCAGCTGCTAAACCATCTAATCCATCTATTAAATTTATAGAATTAATACATCCAATTATTATAAACATAGATAAAGGATATGCCCAAATATCTAAATCAATATTCCATCCAAATATAGAAAGTTCTGTAATATAAATTTTTCCAAAAAATACTAATATAAATGCTACTAATAATTGTCCCCATAATTTAGTTGTTGGTTTTAATGGATTAATATCATCTATTATTCCCAATAAAATTATTAAAAAACTACCTATAAGTATAGAAATCATTTGTGTTGTAATTGGTGCAAAAAACATATACCCTACTAAAAAAGATAAAAATATTGCAAGTCCACCTAATCTAGGCATAGGTTTTTTATGAATTTTTCTTTTATTTGGAACATCTAAAGCATTTATATGTATTGCTATATCTTTTATAAAAGGTATTAATATTGCACTAGTTAAAAAGGTTATTAATATAATTACAAAGACATTAATACCATTAACAGTTATATCCATACTCACTCCTCAAATTTATTATATCTATAATTTAATATTTTTGCTATATTATTTAATATATATTTACATATTAAAAAGAAAAGCTAAATACTTTCTTCATCTATAGAATTCATATAATTATTTAAAAAATCTAACATTACTGCTTGTTTAAATTCACTTTCTTCTAAAGCACTTAAATAAGTATCATCATTCTCTATTTCTTCTTCAAATACTTCATATTCATTTGTAGGATTTTTTGTTTCATTATCTATTCTAACAGCAAAAAAATATTTATTATCATCTATTATTGTATCATCTAATAAAACATAATTAGTATTATCATCTAATGTTACTAACATATCTTTTTCCATATTTATTCCTTCAATCTATATTTAGAATATCATAAATATACTATTTTTTCAATTTATGTTAAATTTATTCTTTAATTCTTCTAAAGATAACTTACTTATATTATTATTCATATCTTTTAAAATATAATAATCTTTATCTTTTTCTATTATATATTTAGAATCATTTAATGATCCACTTTCACAAACATAATTATTTTTTCTAAATTCTCTAATTAAATTTAAATCTATAAATTTAAAATTAAAATCAATAATTTTATTTTTTAAATTAATTAAATCTTTTTCTTTTAATATATTTATTAATCTTTCTATACCTATTGCAAAGCCAATAGCAGGTATACTTTTACCACTTTCTTTTAAAACAATAGAATTATATCTTCCACCACCACATATAGTATTTGCACTACCTAACCCTTTAATACTAGTTTTTATTTCAAATACAGTATCAGTATAATAGTTAATACCTCTAACTAAATTTTTATTTAATTTATATTTAATTTTCATTTTCTTTAAAATAGTTAGTATACTTTTAAATCTATTTTTAGAGTTTTCATCTATAAAATCTACTATTTTAGGGGCATTAACAATATAATCTTTCTTTTTATCTATTTTACAATCTAATATTCTTATAGGATTCTTTTTATATCTTTTTTTACAATCATCACATAAATCATTTAAATATGGTTTAAAATATTCTTTTAAAGTATTTTCATAATTTATTTTATTTTCAAAACTACCTAAATTATTAATATATACTGTAACATCTTCTAAACCTAAAAATTTAAATATATCAAGTGCAAGTATAATTAAAGAAATATCAGCATATATACTATTATCATTAAATACTTCTACTCCAAATTGTTGAAATTCTCTAAATCTACCATTTTCTATTTTTTCTTGTCTAAACATAGATCCATAATAATAAAATTTAGAAATTCTTTCTTCTAAATATAATTTATTTTCTAAATAACTTCTTAATACTCCAGTAGTTCCTTCTGGTCTTAGAGATATATTATTATTTTTTTTATCTTTAAAAGTATATAATTCTTTTGATACTATATCAGTATTTTCTCCTATTAAATTAGAATACATTACAGTAGATTCAAATATTGGAGTTCTAATATATTTAAAATTATATAATTCACATACTTTAATCATTTTATTAATTATATCTTGCCATATTAAACTATTAGTACCATATAAATCATAAGTACCTATACTTTTTTTGTAGCTCATATGTATCCCCTTTCAAGAAAAATAATTGTATAAAAAAAATAATCATTTGTCAAATATAATATATTCTGATAATATATAGTTATGAAATTAGTTGATTATTTATGAAAAAATTAGATATTGTTTATGAAGATAAATATTTAATAATTATTAATAAACCAAATAAAATATTAACAATTAGTACTTTAAAAGAAAAAGAAAATACATTATATAATGAAGTATCAAATTATGTTAAAAAACAACATAAATCTAATAAAATATTTGTAGTTCATAGATTAGATAAAGATACATCTGGCTTAATTATTTTTGCTAAATCAATATTAGTAAAAAATAAATTACAAAATAATTGGAATAATGTAATTAGAAAATATTATTCTATTGTTCATGGTAAAGTAAATAAAGATGGTTTTATTACATCTTATTTAAAAGAAAATAAATATTTATATACATATATTACTAATTCTAAAGATGGTATTTTAGCTAAACTTAAATATAGTGTAGTTAGTAGCAATAATAATTATAGTTTATTAGATATAAATATATTAACAGGTAAGAAAAATCAAATAAGAGTACAATTAAATAGTATTAATCATTCAATTGTAGGTGATAAAAAATATGGTATAAAAGATAATTCTAATATATTATGTTTACATGCTTATTATTTAAAATTTAATCATCCTATAAATAATAAAGTATTAGAATTTAATATAAATTATCCAAATTATTTTAATAATTTTATAAAATAGAAAGAAGTGTTTATATGAAAGATAAATTATATGAATTTAATAAAAAAGTAGAAAATCATAAAGAATTATTACATAATATTATCTATTTAACAACATTAGTTAAAAATAATAATTATATTGAATTGTTATATTTATTTCAAGTTAGCAAAAGTATAAATAAAGAAGCTTTATCTTTAGGTTTAAATGAAGTAATAAAAGATAGTGATTATTATTTATTTACTGATAAAAGAATAATTAATATATTAAATAGTGATAATTTTAATATATTACGTGCATTAGAAAAATTACCTAATACTATTGCTAGAGTATTTTATAGCAATGAAAAAATATTAGAATTATTATCTAAATTAGATTATATTAAATTAACTAATGACTTAGATATAGATATTAAACATATATTAATAGAAAAATATATAGAAAAAAGTTATAAAGATAAAGATAATAAATATATAGAAATTGTTTATAATTTAATAAAAGAAATTAATAAAAAAACAGGTGTTATTAAAAGTAATGAAGAAAATAATTTTGATAATATAGATAGTATAAATATAGATAGCAATTATATATATAATTATATTAAAAGTGATTTATTTTTATCTGTTAAATATGCTTTATCTTTTGATAATATTGAATTTTTAAAGAGAATAATTAAATCTAATGATATTATAAATAATGTATTAATTTATATACAAATTAATTTAAGTAATAACATTAATAAGAATAAGCTTTTAGAATTATTTGATAATTTAAATTTATTAAATATAAAAGTATTGGATTTCCCTATTAAAGATATATTTAGTAATAAAAATATTTATAATATATTATATAAAATATTTAATAGCGATATAAAAATAAATGATTTAAGTAGTAGAAAAAAATAGTTGTGAAAAACTATTTTTTAGTCTATATTTGATAAGGATTTTGTTTTGTGCCATCTCCACTTATTAGTTCAATATTTGGAGTTAGTACTATAGAAGGAATTACAACATTTTTATGAGAAATTTCTTTATCACTACCATAACTACTGCCATAATGTACTTCCGCTAATTGTATAGAACCGTTTAAATCATAAATTACATCTCTATAACTGGCACTATATAAAATTGAACTCTGTAATGGCAATATTAATTGCCATGTTGAATTATGGGATAAAAAACAATTTGGATTGTATACAGAATCCGATAAACCAGATAATAATAATTCATCCACATTTAAAATTCCTATTTTATTTTTATAAAAATGTGCTTTTTCTGAATAGTTTAATAATGCCTTTTTTTGTATGCTTACTCTATAACCTTCTTCTGTATACATACGGCTTTGACTTTGAAT
>CANRDR010000093.1 GCA_947629425.1 uncultured Bacilli bacterium
AAAATTTAGCCCTAAAAAACTAAATTCTTAGGGCTAATGTTTAAAAAATTTTGGGACATTTTCAAAAATCATTGACACCCTTTTTTAAATAAAAGTTGCAAAAATACCAATAATAAAACCTATCATGTTTCCAATAGAGTTCATTCTTCCTTTATATAGTTTATTTGATTCAGGAATTAGTTCTCCTGATACAATATAAAGCATTGCTCCGTGCAGCAAAACTTAAATTTATAGCAATAATCATTTTAGATATATTTCCTATCATAGCTCCTGCAAAAGCCCCTATTCCTGTGGTTATTCCTGATAAAACTACATAGTATATAACTTTACTTATTTTCATTCCGCCATTTTTCATCGGTATTGCCATACTAATACCTTCTGGTATATGTTAAAATAGACAGTTAGTTTTTAATATTGCAGCAATTAATATATACTGCATTTCTTAATAATTTAGTTGTACATTTTTAAGATTATTTAACTTTTTAAAATTAAATATAAGATCCACTTGCTTATCTTGATGTATTTCTATTCTGTTTATAATTACTTTCATTATCTCTGGTGTTGGTTCTTTTAATTCCAAAAATTCTTTAACTATTTTTTTTATTCTTTCATCATCTTTTTCTTGTCTATTTTCTTTTTTATCTTTTATATCATTATATTCCTTTTCTTTTTGCTTAATTTGATTTTGCAATTTATCAAATAATCTATTATACATTTCTTCACTAATTTTATTATCTAATTTATCAATATATATTTTGTCAATATGGTCATTAATTAATTTAATTTCTGCTTCTAATTTTTCAAGCATTTTAGAATAGTCATATTTAGTCATACTATTTTTTATATTTAATTCAACTTTTTTATTGTCAATATTTAAAAATAAACTTCTTATATATTTCACTATCTTATTTTCTAAGTCTTCATAATTAAAACCATGTGATGAACAAATTCTTAATTTTGAGTTTCTTCTGTAATTATTGCATATCATATCTAGTCTTCCATTTTTTCTGGCTCTAACTCCTATTTTATGCTTACATTCATAACAAACTAATAATCCATCTAATAAAAAATGATGTATTTTTTTATTTCTGTTGTATTTTTGAGTAATCATCATTTTTTGAATATTATAGAAAACATCTTTTTCAATAATTGGTTCATGAGTATTCTCTACAATTATCCATTGTTCTTTTGCATTTTCTTTAAGTTTTCTATTTTTATAACTTATTCTGCTTCTTTTATTTTGTATTGTATTTCCAATATAAACTTCATTACACAAAATATTTTTTATTGCTTTATTTTCCCAAAAAGTCGCTTTGTTATATCTTAATTGATTAGCCGTTGGAATATTATTGTCATTTAAATAATTTCTTATGATCCCTACCTCATTTCCATCAGATGCCATCTTAAAAATAGTTTTTACAATTTTAGCTTCTGGCTTGCAAATTATTAGTTTATTCTTATCGTTTGAATCTTTCATATATCCTAGAGCTGTTTTTCCCCCTACCCATTTTCCTTGTTTTTGCATTGTATGTAAGGCTGTCCTAATTTTTTTTGATAAATCTTTAGAATACATATCATTTAGAATAGATTTAAAAGGTGCTATATCATTGTTACCATTATTCCCTGCAAAAGTATCTATGCCATCTGTTACAGAAATATATCTAACATTATTTTCTGGAAACCATTTTTCAATATATTCACCTGTTTCTATGTAATCACGGCCTAAACGAGATAAATCCTTTGTTACAACCATGTTTATTTTTCCAAGCTCTATATCTTTTTTCATTCTTTGAAATTCTGGTCTGTTAAAGTTTGTTCCTGTATAACCTGGATCTTCATAAATATCTACTAGTTGATATCTCCATCCTAGTTTTTCTACATATTCTTTGAGCATTGCTTTTTGATTTATAATACTTTCACTTTCATCACATTGTTTATCTACATCTTCTTTAGATAATCTTATATAAATAGCAACTTTATATATTGACATTTCTACTGTTTCAAGCACTTCTTCTCCTTTCTATGCTTGATAAAACAATTTGAATTCAAATTAAATTATATCAAATTTTAGAAAAATTGAAATACCAAAGTCATAAAAAATTTTCATTTACATTTTTCTAATATATCTACTAAAAGGTTGGATATTATTTTTTCTATTTCCTTACCCTCTTCGTCAAAATATACATTAAGTTTAAAGGTATCGTTCATATTTTCTCCTATTATTTATAAGTATTTATTCAATTTATATTCAAAAAAAATTTTTCTATTCATATCTAAATTTGTTCATCACTTGCGTCATCAACATAGCTTTTCAATAGTTCAGTAATATGCTTCCTTTAAAATTTCCCCTTCACTATATATACATTGTTTAAAATTAAGAAAACGGACATAAATTTTAACTACTTTACCTTGTCTTAATTTTGCTTTAAACAGCAAAATTTGTTACTTCTAAAAAATGTGACAAACTAAAAAAGAGTAGACTGCAACAGTCTACCCTGTGAACTACATTTTGCTTCTTTAGTTTTTGTTTAATTTATTATCTTGCTTTTGAAATAGTATTTTATATTACTAGCCAATATTATATCTAAAATTCACTTTGTTAATTTTATTTGTTTATCGTTTTTTTCTCAAAGCTTATCTTTTTAGCTATATATCAAAGATACTATATATTTATTATTTCTAAATCATTTGGTACAAAAACATTTCCATTGAAAAATTTTTTAGCGACTTGCGTATAATTTTCTTTTCTCTTTTTCAAGTCATCATCTAAAGTATGTGAAAGAATTACATTTTTAACATTTAATTCTTGGCAAAGTCTAGAAACAGATTCTACAGTGCTATGTCTATACTTTTTATCTTTTTCATGTTCCATTAGTACAGGTTTATAAGCATCTGCAAATAGCCACTCACTATTTTTTACATATTGTGTTGTATTTTCTTTACAACTTTCATCTCCAATAAATGTGAATTTCTTATTATTCCCTATATCCATATAAAATCCAAACTGTTTGACATCATTTGATAATATATCAAAAAAAGTACATTTATGATTTAATACTTTTATACTATCTCCTTCTTTTACTTTAACTAATTTTATTTTTTTATCTATGAATTTTATAAACTTTTTAGGTAATAAAATTTTTGTAATATCTCTTAAAGCCTTAATTACTTCATCATTTCCATAGATAAAATGTTCTTTTTCATATCCATCTACTATATATTTTCTTGAAATTATCCTTATTAACCAAAATGCTCCTAAAATGTGATCGCTATGTTTATGTGAAATAAATACATTAGTTAAATCCTCAACATTTATTTTTGCATCTTTTAATTGTTTTAGTATTCCATTTCCGCCTCCAGAATCAATTAAAAAGTAATCTTTGTCATCACTAATTGTAAAACAAGTATTATAACATTCTGTTGCTGTGCCATGTCCTGTTCCTAAAATAGTAATTTTCATATTTCTTTACCTTTCTTCATTATTTTCTTCTATCCCTCTAGTTAATATTTCATTTAATCTATCAAGCTCCGTCTTAAATTCCGAATTTCTTTCTGCCAATCCCTTTATTTTTTATTTATCTCTTTATAAATGATTAATTTTATAATTAATGCCTTCATCCTTTTTATTAATCTATTATTTCTAATATTTACAACTCTTATCGTCCATCTTCTTTTTCTTTGCTCATCTTTATAATATATCTTGCATACTTTTCATACCCTTCATCGTTTTTACTTTCTAATAATTTTTCTATAAAAATTCTAGGATAACGTATTTTTCCATCTACAATGTAGGGCTGTTCAACTTCTATTATTTTTTTTCTCATATATAAATTTTGTTTTTTAGTCATAGTAGGATAATATCCCATTGCTTTAGCAAGTATAATTATTCTTCTGCTACACATATCAACATTTATAGTATCATTAACTTCTCCCTCACCAAGTTCAAATATTTTTTCAATGTCTATTTTTCTTTCTTCTGGCAATAAAAAAGACGAATATTCTCTATAAACTCGAAGTCTTAAATAATCTTTATATGTTGTACTTATGTCACTTATTCCTTTTTCAAAGTCTACAAAATAAATAGTATTTTTACTCACAATAATATTTCTAGGAGCAAAATCTCGCCAAAAAAATCTATTTTGTAAAATAAAGTTCAATATTCTTTGCAATATATTAACGCCAAAATTTCTTCTTTCTTCATCGCATATAATACTTTCTAGATTTTCTCCTTCACAATAACTCATTGTAAGTATTCCTTCTTCACTATTCCATAAAACAAGTTCTGGAGTTAATATATTGTATTCTATGTCAAATATTTTTATTTTTTTATTTTTTAGAAAATTGGATGCTTGTATTAAGCTTTCAACTTCATCTATTTTGGTTTTCTTTTTACATACTTTTCTATTTCTTAAAAAATCAAACCATACTCTATTAGAATCAAACGATATAATCTCATGTTTGTTACTCATATTCATCACTTAGTCCCATCCATTAAAATAACATTTATATAATAATTTTTTGAATAACTCATAATATAAGTCTATTGCGGGTACAAATTTTCCTTCTACTAACATTTCATCCATTTCACTAATTGATATCCATTTTACCTTTTCAACTTCTGTTTTTTGAAGTATCATATCTTCAATTTTTGTATTGTTTCTTGCAACCCATACATCGACAAAATCATGTTCCCTTCTAAAGGTAATTAATAGTCCCATTTCTTCAGGTTTTATATCTATATTTAGTTCTTCTTTTACTTCTCTAATTGCTCCTTCTAGCGAACTTTCTCCTGCCATAGGTAGTCCTCCTGTAAATGCCCATTTTCCCGGATTTCTTTTCATATTAAAGCTTCTTTTTTGTACAAGTAGTTCTTTGTTATCATTTATGAGCCATATATGTACAGATTGTCTAAATTCACCAATTTCAGTTTCTTTGCTATCTCTTATTATTGTTTTATTTAAATTATTTTTTCTTATATCAAATAAATCTAATATTTCCATTTTTTCCTCCAAAACTTATAATTTATGATTTATAAATCATCCTCTATAATACAAGGAAATAGTGCATTTCCAATATTTAGTTATTGACAAAGGATAGAAATAAATTCTACATTACCATACCCTGTTCCTAAAATAGTAATTCTCATATTTCTTTACCTTTCTTCATTATTTTCTTCTATCCCTCTAGTTAATATTTCATTTAATTTATCGAGCTCCGTCTTAAATTCCAAATTTCTTTCTGCCAATCCCTTTAATTTTTTATTTAGTTCTTGTAATCTCTCTAAAATGTTTGCTTTACACTTTTTATAGTTTTTCCTTCTTCCTTCGGTTAATGCTTCTTGTACAGAATGATATATATTTTGTGATGAAGACGTTTTATATAATAAAATTGGATAAGCTATTGTTTCTAAGCTATCTGACCTTACATATACTTCAACTTCTATATCTCTTCTTTCTAATTCTTTCGCTACTTCTGTAAAATTTTCATATCTGCTGTCATGCGCTTCTATAGTAGCCAACCTTCCAATTCCCATGTTTTCTATCATTAAAGCATATCTTTCAAAAACTGATAGCAAAGATTCCTCTCTTGATGTTGCAATTAATCTTGCTATAATATTGTATTTTATTGGGGAAGCTTTTAATGAATCAATAATATTGATTTTTGCCATTGTGCCTTCAAAAATAAAATCGTATCCATTTTGTATAAGTTCATTTAGTAGTCTATTTGTTATTCTTCCTGTTGCCTTATCTGTTATCTCTGAATACAATTCAGGATATTTTTCGGCAATTTCCATAGATTTTTTGTATAACCCTCTATAAATATCTGAATCTAAAACAACTACCTCTTCGGATTTAGCCTTAAAATCTCTTTTCGATTTTAATACTAATCCTATTTTGCCCGCACCTGGTTGTCCTCCTGTAACTATTGCTGTTGGTTTTCCTTTTGATGGCTGACGATTACCAATAATTAATCTTTTTGCTTCTTCGTACATTTCCTCAAATTCTTCTTCTGAAAGTTGATACTTTGTTTTTACCTCTTCTATTTCTTTATCAGTCATTAGTATCACCGCCTTTTATTCTGGTTTTTACTTCCTTTGCATAAACATTAT
>CANRDR010000094.1 GCA_947629425.1 uncultured Bacilli bacterium
AGAACCAATTCTTCCTGCTTCATTAGTCCTATCTAATACTGCTATATTTTTAACTGTATTAGGTAGTACTTTTTTTAAGTAATATTCACTAAATGGTCTATATAAATGTACTTCTATTAATCCAGTATTTTTAGTATTATTAACTACTTCTTTTATAGTATCAGTAACTGATCCCATTGCAATTATTATATTTTGGGCAATACTTTCTCCATAATAGTTAAAAGGTTGATAATTAGTATCCATTATTTTATTTATTTTTTGCATGTATTCATCAACAATATTTGGTACGTTTTTATAATATGCATTTCTTGCTTCAGTACATTGAAAATATATATCTTCATTTTGTGCAGTACCTCTTGTTATTATATTAGAAGGATTTAATGATTTATTTTTAAATTCTATTATTTTATCTTTTGGTATTAAGTCTTTTAGTTTTGAAAAATCCATTTCTTTTATTTTATTTATTTCATGACTTGTTCTAAATCCATCAAAGAAATGTAAAAATGGTAAAGATGAATCTATAGATGAAAGATGTGCAACTGCTGCTAGGTCTTGTGCTTGTTGTACGTTACTAGATGCAAGCATGCAAAAACCTGTTTGTCTTGTTGCATATATATCTTGATGATCACCTAATATACTTAATGCGTGTGTTGCTAGACTACGAGATGCGACATGTATTACACATGGCAACATTTCTCCTGCAATTTTATACATATTTGGTATCATTAAGAGTAGTCCTTGACTTGATGTAAACGTTGATGCAAGTGTACCACTTATTAAAGCACCGTGCATTGCACCAGCTGCTCCCGCTTCAGATTGCATTTCAATAACATCTGTTATGTTTCCATATAGATTTTTTACTTTTTTGTTTTTTAGTTCATCTAATCTTGCTGACATAGGACTTGATGGTGTTATAGGATATATAAAACTTATTTCACTAAATTGATATGCTACATCTGCACAAGCATTATTTCCATCTTTTATTTTATACATTTAATCACTTTCTTTCTTATTTAATTATAATATCTTAACTTTAAAATTACAATTAAATAAAAAAGATAATGTCTCACACTATCTAATTTAATAATATTACTTCCAATCCATTTTCACCTATACTTATTGCATAAGCATTTTCTAATACTTCTGGATTTGCTTCTTTTATTTCATTATAATCATTTTCTAAACCCAACTTTTGAGCGGCTTCTTTTACAGATAAAATTCTATCATTATCTATATCATATAAATAATCACACCATATATATAATCCTGCTGTAATACTACCTTCTGGAACATCATCAAATATATTTATAACTAATACATTATTTTGTATTTTATAATTATATGTAACATTAGCACCTTTTGAATAAACTTTATCTGAATCTGTGTCTCCTTTAATTGTATAATATTCTTCAGTATACATATTAGTTTTAGGTAATATCTCATTTAATATTTTTTTATTTAATTCTTCTACTGTTTTAGTATCTCCTTCAATTTTAGGAAGTCTTACATTAATTTTAGGATTGCTATCAACATTACCAAAATTATATGAATAATTTACTGCATCTACTATTGATATTTCTTTTTGAATTTCTTCTTTATTATTATTTTCTTCAACATTAGATGTTGTATTATTAATATTTACATCTTTCTTTAATACTTTATCATATAATATAAATCCTATTAATCCTATTATAATTATTACTAATAATACTGTAACTATTATATTATTGTTATTTTTACTTTCCATACATAAATCCTTTCTGTATTTATTATATCAATTAATTTATTTTTATTTTATTATTTTTAATTATTTCTTTATCTAATTTTACATTAATTGTAAATAAAAATATAATTTTTCTAAATGTGCAATTTTTAAGAAATTCAATGTGCAATTTTTAACACTTTTGTTGTGCAGTTTTTAAAAATAACAAAAAATATAGTTATAAATCTATCATACTAAATATAGAATCTTTAGTATTTTCATATATAACTATATCTTTATTTATATCTAATATATCTTTTATTATTTCTTTATTTAAAGTTATTAATAATTTAGTATCTTTTATTTTATCTATATTTATTTTATTAATTAAATCTATATAATATTCTTTATTATCTTTTATAAATATACCTATAGTATTCCAAATAGATAATATACTTTCATTTAAATTAATATAATAATCTTCTTCATATATAAATTTATAATTATTTAATCCTAAATTATATAATACATTTTTTATAATAAATATATTAGTTTCACAATATAATTTATTTATTAATATATATATTTTATTTTGAAATACTGTATTAGTTAATTTATATTTTTTTATTATATCTTTTAATACATTAGATAAGTTTTTATAATTAGTTATATAATTATATTTCATTAATTCATTAGATTTTATTTTATCTAATTCTTTATTTTTATATACCCATATTTCATTATCTAATATTTTTATAATTGTATTTCTTATAATAATCACCCTTTAATTTAAAAAGACTTACTTATTTAAGTCTTCTAAACTAGTTTTATAGTAGTTTTCTGGATTTATATTAGTACCATTTAGACTTACTTCAAATAACATCATATTATCACTAGTTGAGCTTATATTATTTTTTCCACTTGTTGCAATTACTTCTCCTGCTGCAATAGTTTGTCCTTCTGTTACTATGATATTATCAACACTATAATAAGTTGTAACTAAATTAGATGAATGTGTTATTTCTATAACATTACCTAATAAATCATCTTTAGATATTTTAGTTATTTTACCATCTAATGTTGCAAGTACATTAAATTCTTCTTCACTACTATATAATATTCCTGTATTTGGCATATAAGTATTTTCATATAGTATTAATGATTTTTCTTGAGAAGAACTATCTGTATCTTTATCATAATAATTAATATCTATATTTACATTTTCTTTATCAAATGGTTTTATTATTTCATTATTAGAATAATTAATTACTGGAACATCATCATTTATTAATTCTTTAAATATATAAGATAAGTTAACTCTATCTCCATATTTTTGTTCTAATTGGTTGCTAATAAAAACCATACTAATAAATACTATTGCAATTATAGATAAATAAATAATCGTTGAAGCCCATCTTTTTAATTTTAGTTTTTTAGTTTTCATATTTCACCTTCCTAATAGAATTATGGACAAAAAAAAAGAAATTATACTAAATTGTTGTAATTTCTATATTTTGATAATAATATTTTAATATTTCATTATATTTATAATTATCTTCTGCCATTCCATTTGCACCATATTGACTCATTCCAACACCATGTCCATATCCTTTAGTTGTTATTAAATAAGATGAGCCATTATCTTCTATTTCAAAATCAGTAGATCTTAATGTTAATAGTTTTCTAAATTCTATTCCTGTAAATGTTTTATTATTTACAGTTAACTTTTCTACTCTATTAGTTTTATCTCTTGATAATATTTTTATAGATGTTATATCTTCATTCATATTTAATTTTGTTTTTAATTCGCTTTTTTTAAATTCTTTAGTTACTTTAAAATTATTTAATGTTTCATTATCCCATGGAGATGATACACTATTAGATGTATTATCACTAAATACTGCAATTGAATCTTCTGTATATCCATTGCTCATTGCAAAATAATATGATTTAAATACTTCATTATTTTTTTTCATTACTAAATTTTTAGTACTTTCTACTGCTTCTTTTATTTTATTATAATAAGTATCAAAAGAAGATTCCCATTTTTGTTTCATTTCATCTATTGTTATATACACTTGATCATCAGTATTAGTTTTTAATGTTGCATCTTTATTTAAGCCCATTTTATATACTGCATATGTTCTTGATGCTACTGCTTGTGCTTTTAGTGCTTCTGTATTAAAACTAGCGGGCATTTCTCCTGCTAGCACTCCTATAATATATTCTTCTAAATCTAACTCTGTTACATTATTATCTTTATTTATTCTTACTTTATAATTAGCATCTAAGTTAGGTTTCTCTATATCTTCTTCAGTTTTTATTTCTATAGTTTCTGGGTTTTCTTTTTCTAATTCAATAGTTTCTTTTTTTATTTCTTTTTCTACACTTACATTTTGTGTATTTATTTCTTTATTATTTTGTTCTTGTTTTAATGAATTATACACAACACTTATTACAAAAACTGGAATAAGTATTAAAGTTGTAAAATATACAATAATTGTTCTTTTCATAATACCTTACTGTTTGATAAGAAATCTACTATAAAACTTGTTAATAGATATCCCATTATTAAACTTAATAAAACAACAAATATTCTTGCTTCCATTATTTTTTTTGTTTTCCAAAATTTATTAAAGTTTATTCCAGTTAATGCATATGCTGATGCTAATGTTGTAATTATATAAATATATACTTTAGCATTCAATATTAATCACCTTCATATTCTTTTATTTTATTAATTCTTCTTATATGTCTTTCTTCGTTAGAAAATTCAGTTGTTAAAAATGTTTTAATACATTCTTTTATTAAATTTATATCTTGTTTTGCACTTATTGCAATTATATTAGCGTTATTATGTTCTTTAGATAATTTTGCTTCATTAATATTTGATACTAATGCACAACGTATTCCTTTTACTTTATTTGCTGCAATAGACATTCCTATTCCAGTACCACATAAAAGTATTCCTAATGTATCTTTATTATTTTTTACGTATTCACCTACTTTAAATGCATAATCTGGATAATCATCTGTATCATAATTATCTTTACTTAAATCTATAACATTATATTCATCATTTAAGAAATTTATTATTTCATTCTTTACATTTTTTCCTGTATGATCAGTTGCAATTGCTATATTCATATTTAACCTCAATTCTAAATAGAGTATATCATATATTTAATAACAGTGATTAAATATTTTAATATTTATATATAAAATTGTTGAAAAGTATGAAAAAATACACAATAATTAAAATCGTGTATTATTTACTTTGTAAATTAAATTTTTTATTGAATTTTTCTATATTAGTACTTCTTTGTGCTCTTCCTTGTTTACCAGTATAATGTGGATGACATTCACTACATATTTCTACGTTATGTACTTCTTGATTAGACATAGCCTTAAATGTAGCACCACAAGCACATTTAAATGTACATTCAACACTTTCTGGATGTATTCCTTTTTTCATAAATTCTTCTCCTTCCGCCATAGTTTTTTATAAATAAAACTATAGAAATTCGTACTTCAATAGTATATCATACATTTAATTATATGCAAGTAAAAGTTTCAAAAATTATTGCATATTTAATATAAAATAGTATATAATACTAATGTAATAAAAAGTTATTACAAATAATAAGATTATTACTACTTGATAGAAAATTTTTTCTTGCAAACAATTATGTTCTTATTTCTATATAAATAATATATTAGAAATTTAAGAACTATATAATAAACATTTCAACCTCTTTAAAAATTTGAAATGTTTATTTTTTTAAAATATATATTTATTCAATAGTGTAAGGACTTGTTTTTAATCCATTACCTCCTGTTAATTTTATACCTGATTTTAATACGATAGATGGAACTATAGAATTGTTTTCCATTAAATCACCTCCAGTATAAATTGAGCCGCTATTATGAATATGAAAAACTTTTTCAATTGTTGATTCTCTACTAACTAAAGTTAATATCAACCATAATTTAATTGATTCATTTTTAAGATATGAGGAATTTTCTACATCTCTCATTCCTGCAAATACTACTTCATCTAATGTTAATAATGAGATATAACTTTTTATTTGTTTGTCATTTTTATTGTTACATAACAAAGTTACATAGTTATCTATTCCTCTGCCTTTCCATCTCTTATATGCTTCTGAATATCTGATTTTACTGAAATCATTCGTGAAATTGCCACTTTCATATTCATACCAATCTGTTTGATTACCTAAACACCAATCATCTTCTTTTAATTTTGATTTTTCATTTTCAGGTAAATTATTTATCCAATTTTCTAATAATGACTTAGCAGTACCTAATTCATATGCTGCTATATAAGGATTATCACTTGTACCACTTCCCGTATA
>CANRDR010000095.1 GCA_947629425.1 uncultured Bacilli bacterium
CTTTTTCTTTCATCATATATACCTCACTTATTCTAGGAAGGTATCATTCTCCCACAATTTGATGTGTTAGTTGCTATCTTAACACAATATATTCGCTAACCGTGTCAGTTGGTGTCGAACATTTAAATTTTTTTATATTTTTTTGGGTAAATTTAAAGTAAACTTAAAAAGTATGCTTATTTTAACATACTTTCTAAAGTTTGTTCATCCCATATAGTTATTCCTAAATCTTTTGCTTTATCATACTTACTTCCTGGATTTTCTCCGACAATTACTACATCTGTTTTTTTACTAACTGAATCTACTGATATACCACCATTTAATTCAATAATATTTTTTATTTCATCTCTACTATAATTAGATAAAGTACCTGTAACTACAAATCTTTTATCTTTAAAGTTATCGTTTTCTACAGTTTCTTCTCCATTATAATTAACATTAATACCTAACTCTTCTAAATTGTTAATAAGTGATAAGTTATTAACATCATTAAAGTACTCTACTATATTACATGCTAATATAGGTCCTATATCTTTTATACTATTTAATTCATCTATACTAGCATTTTCTAATTCATGTATATTTTTATATTTTTTAGCAAGTATCTTTGCATTTTTTTCTCCTATACCTTTTATTCCTAATGCAAATATTAATCTTTCTAAACTATTTTCTTTACTTTTTTCTATACTTTCTAATAAATTAGATATACTTTTTTCTCCAAATCCTTCTAATTCAGTTAATTCTTGTTTTTTAGTATATAAATTATATATATCTATAACTGTTGTAATTATACCCATATTATAGAAATCTTCTATTATTCTTTCACCTAATCCATCTATGTTCATAGCTTTTCTTTCAACATAATGTATTAATGATTCTATATTTCTCTTAGGACATAAATCATTTTTACAAAAATAATCTATTCCTGATTTACTTAATACTAATTCTGAATTACATATTGGACAATTTTTAATCATTTTAAATGGTTTTTCTTTTCCAGTTCTTCTTTCTTTTAATGATTTTACTACTTCTGGAATAACATCTCCTGCTTTTCTAATACTTACAATATCACCAATTTTTAAATCTTTATCTAATACATATTGTTCATTGTGTAATGTTGCTCGTCTTATAGTACTGCCTTGTACTATTACTGGTTCTAATACCGCATTTGGAGTAATTTGTCCAGTTCTTCCTACAGTAAATATTATATCTGTTAATTTAGTTAATACTTCTGTTGCAGGAAACTTATATGCAGTTGCCCATTTAGGATATTTTGCTGTAAATCCCAATAATTTTTGAGTATTTAAATCATTTACTTTTATAACAACACCATCTATATCATAAGGTAATTCTTCACGAATACTTCCTTTTTCTGTTATAAAATCTAATATACCATTAACATCACTTACTAATCTATTATTAGGGTTTGTTTTAAATCCTAAATCTTTCATAAATTCTAATGCTTCTAAATGTGATTTAATTCCGTATTCTTCTGGATTAGGTAAATGGTATATAAATGCATCTAATTTTCTTTCTTTTGCTATTTTGCTATCTAGTTGTCTTATAGAACCCGCTGCTGCGTTTCTACAATTTTGTAATAATGGCTCTCCATTTTCTTTTCTTTTTTTATTTAATTCTTCTAATGTTTTTTTAGACATAAATATTTCTCCACGAACTTCAATATCTATATCTTTATTTATTTTTAAAGGTATACTTTTTATTGTTTTTACGTTATGAGTTATATCTTCTCCAACAACACCATCACCACGCGTTGCAGCACTTTTAAAATATCCATTTTCATATTTTAAAGATACACTTAATCCATCTATTTTTAATTCACATACATAACTAGGATTAAATCCTTCTTTTTTTATTCTATTATCAAATTCTATTATTTCTGATTCATTAAATACATTACTTAAACTAAGCATAGGTATTTCATGTCTTACTTTATTGAATCCTTCTATTACTTCTCCACCTATTTTATTAGTAGGACTATCAGGTGTTACATATTCAGGATGTTTAATTTCTAAATCTATTAATTCTCTTAAATATTTATCATATTCTTGATCTGTTATAGTTGGATTATCTAATACATGATATTCGTAATTTGCTTTGTTAAGAATACTTACTAATTCATCATATCTTTCTTTCATTTTTCTAGCTCCATAAGTTTTCTTTATAAATATTATTTTTTATTTGTTCTTTTATAGATTCTTGTACTTTTAATTTATCTTCTTTATAAGTTACTCCATACCATATACTATCCGTTTTTCTTACAGTTATACTTATTTTATTTTCTTTAATATATTTATCTAATATATCATGTATTAAAAATTCATCAGTTTCTTCATTTTTTATATTATCAAAAAATAATTTAAATTCTTTTTCTAATATTTCAAATATTTTTGGTGTAAATAATAATAAACTCATAGAAACTAATCTATCTTTTTCTATATCAAATTCTTTATCATCTTTTAAAGATATACAATGTAAGTGATCACTTTCTTCCATCATTTTAGTTTCCGTTAATCCTTTTAATAAATTATTTTCAACATCAAGTACTGCTCTTTTTACAGAACCATTTTCTGATAATGTATTTTTTGCAACATAACCTATTAATCCAAAATTATAATCATTAGCGTTTTTTAAAAAGTCATAAGCCTCTTTATATGCTTTATAGCCATAAAAATCATCAGCATTAATTACTGCAAAATTATCATCTATATAATCTTTTGCACATAGTATAGCTTGTCCTGTACCCCATGGTTTTACTCTTTTATAAACTTTATTAGTAGGTATATCATCTATCTTTTGAAAAGCATACTCTACTTTTATATGTCCTTCTATTCTATTTCCAATAGTTTCTTTAAAATCTTTTAAATTTTCTTCTTTTATTACAAAAACTACTTTATCAAAACCACATCTTTTTGCATCAAATATTGAATAATCTATAATAAATTCTCCATTTGGCCCCATTGGTTCTATTTGTTTTAATCCACCAAATCTACTACCCATACCAGCAGCAAGTATTAATAATGTCATATTTTCCTCCTATATCTTACTTATACTTTTATGATTTTTCATTAATTTTTTAACACCTGTTTTAAAAGCAACATCTATTAAATCTCCATCCATTTTAACAACTACACCAGTTCCTAAAGTTTCATGATTTATAATATCTCCTACCTTTATTTCAGAGTTTTCTGTTTTTTCATACATCTTTTTAACTTCAATTTTTTCTTCTTGTTTTTCTTTTACTTCATCTAAATATTCATTATCTATTTCATCAATAAATCTACTAGGCATATTATAATTATCTTTACCATATAGCATTCTTCTTTTAGCATTAGTTAAATATAATATTTCTTTCGCTCTAGTAATTCCAACATAACATAATCTTCTTTCTTCTTCTATATTATTTTCCATAAGACTCATACTATGTGGAAATAAACCTTCTTCCATACCTATCATAAATACTACATCAAACTCTAATCCTTTAGCACTATGTAAAGTCATTAAAGTAACTTCATCATTATCTTCTTTATGATTAGATATATCACTTATTAAACTTATTTCTTCTAAGAAATCTTCTAAATTTACACTACCAGTTCTTTCTTCAAAAGAAGCAGTTATACTTTTAAATTCCATTAAGTTATCTAATCTTAATTCATTTTCTAAACTATTTTCTTCTAATAATTCTTTTTTTAATCCAGTTTTTTCTAATATTAAATCTATTAATTCTGTTAAACTAATATGTTCCATTTCTCTTTCTATATCAAGTATAATTTGTTTAAATTCTAATTCTTTCTTAGTACTTAATGCATCAAATAAAGATATTCCTTCTATACTAGATATATTTTCTAAATTTTTTATAGCACTTTCTCCTATACCTCTTTTTGGTACATTTATTATTCTTCTTAAACTTACTTCATCATTATGATTATATAGTAATCTTAAATAACTTATTAAATCTTTAATTTCTTTTCTATTATAAAAATAATAAGAACCTACTACTTTATAAGGTATACCTTTATTTAAAAATACTTCTTCTACTACACGAGATTGTGCATTAGTTCTATAAAGAATACCAATATCTTTTTTATGATATCCTTCATTTAATAATTTATTTATTTCTTCGATAACGAGTGTTATTTCATGTTTTTCATCATAAGCACGCATATATTTTATTTTAACACCGTCACCTTTTTCACTCCATAATTTTAAATCTTTTCTTTCTTTATTATTTCTTATTACAGAGTTAGCAGCATTTAATATATTATTAGTACTTCTATAATTTTCTTCTAATTTAATTACTTTAGTATCTGAATAATCTTTTTCAAAATTTAATATATTTCTATAATCAGCCTGTCTAAAAGCATATATACTTTGATTCATATCTCCTACTACAAATATATTTTTATGATTGCTTGCTAGCATACTAGATAATTTATATTGTACTGGATTAGTATCTTGATATTCATCTATTAAAATATATTTATATTTATTTTGATAGTGTTCTAATATTTCTTTATTGTTTTTAAATAATTCTACAGGTTTACTTAATAAATCATCAAAATCTATTGAATTATTTTGTAACATTTTTTTATCATATTCATAATATACTTCTTTTGCTATTAAATCTATATCAGTATTAAAATATTTATCTATTTCTATTTTATTTAGCATTTGACTTTTAATAAAACTAATTTTATTTCTTATATAATATGGACTATAATGTTTAGGATCTAAATTCTTTTCTTTTAATATTTTTTTTATAATAGATAATATATCTTCACTATCTATTATAGTAAAGTTTCTATCTAATCCTAAATGCATATAATTTTCTCTTATTATTCTTAATCCAAATGAATGAAATGTTCCTATAAAAGCATTATTTTCACCAATTAATACATTTACTCTTTCTCTCATTTCTTTAGCGGCTTTATTAGTAAATGTTATTGCAAGTATATTATAATCTTTAACACCTTCATTAATTAAATATGCAATACGCATAGTAAGAACTCTAGTTTTTCCACTTCCTGCTCCTGCCATAACAAGACATGGTCCATCAATATGTTTTACTGCTTCAAGTTGCTCTTTATTTAAACCATCTAAATTCATATCTTACCTCACTATATAATTATAACATCTTAAGACTATTAAAGAAAATAAAAAGTGTAATTATACATCATTATTTTTTACGTTTTTTATTATTCTAAATTTTAATACAAAATAATAATTATTATTGCACAATTAAAAAAATACTAATATTAGTATTATTGTAAGTCTATATCTTTTCTTAACTTTATATATTTTTCATAATATTCATCTATTACTTTTTTATTAAATGGAGTAATACTTGATTGTTCCATATCAATTAAGTTAGATAATTCTTTTTTTAATATAATATCTATTTCTTTTGGATAATGCATTACTTTACTATGATAGTTATATTCATTTCTATCTAATACTTTAAATGCTCCATCAGGAAATACTCTTAAATCTAAATCATAATCAATATATTTTATTATATTATCATCTATTAAAAAAGGAGATGCTATATTACAATAATAAAATAATCCGTATTTTTTTAATTGTGCAATAATATTAAACCATCTTTTTTTATAGAAAAACATTATTGCTGGTTCTTTTGTTTTATGAGTTGCTCCATTAGATTCTGTTACTTTAGTTCTATAATTTCCACAAACAATATAATCATCATTTATTTCTAATATAGTTGCCTCATCCCAAGTACGATGTATTCTACCATTATGTTTATAACAATGAATCTCAAGAACATCTCCTACTTTTATTCCATCATTCATATTTTTCACTCACTTGCCTTATATTATACAAGTAAATTATGAAAATTACAAGAATACATAATAAATTCTACTTATTTACAATATCATATATTTTTAATAAATTATCTACATTTAAACTTTCACTAGATAATAATATTCCATCTATATCAAATTCTTTTATTTCATCTATATCCCAAGTTTGACACTTGTAGACCAAAAATAGTTGTTCAAGTACTATAAATACTTGTTTTTTTATCAAATTTTATCT
>CANRDR010000096.1 GCA_947629425.1 uncultured Bacilli bacterium
TCTGTTGCAACAATAGCATCAACTAATACTTGTGGTAATTCATCATAAGTAACTGTTTCTCTATTTTCAGTACCTAATCTTGCCCATTCATTACCATTAACATCTAAGAATACACTAGCTTCTTTTTTATAAAGGTTTGATGTATTAAAATCAGGAGAAGCAATAATTATATATAATACAAATACTATTCCTAATGTTAAACATAGTATTAAAAATAACATAAGTATTATTAATAATTTTTGTCCAATAGTTCCTTTTTTATATTTCTTTTTTAATTCACTAGTTTTTTCTAACTTGATTTTAGAATTTTTCTTTCCTTTAGGTACTTTAATATCTTTATCTTTTTTCTTTTTAGTATAAGTAGTTTTTTTCATTAATTTTCCTCCTTAAAATAATATTTTTCTATAACACTAATATAATCTAATGCAGGATTAATTCCTTCTTTTATAAGTAATCCTTTAGTTTTAATAAATTCATAAGGAATACTTTTTCTTTTATTATTATCAATAAATTCTATTATTAAATTACCATCTAATAAATAATACTCTGAATTTATTTTAATTATTAAGAAACTAATACCACCATGTTTAATAACTCTTTTCATATGTAATAATTGATGTTCATGTAAATTAGATAATGGAAAAGATGTTTTATTTAATGTTTCTTTAGCATCAAAATCAATATATTTTCCTTTATATATACCATTATAATCTAAAGTAGATGGTATTTTATAATATCCTTCATCTATTTTATTTTTTTTATAATCAACTCTGCATACTAATATAGGTGTAGGTTTTTTATATATAACTGCAATATCATTTTCTAAATAATATAAATTAGATTCATTAATTAAATTTTCTAATTTCATACCTCTGTTTTTATAAGATATAGTTCTCTTATAATCTTTTTTTATACTACCAGGATATAACATTACATCACCCTTTAAATTATATAATATATATATAATAAATTCTATATATATTTATGAAAGTTTGCATTATTTTACATTTTTTTACATAATACTAATAGGTAAGAAAAATGAAAATAGATTCTTCAGAATTAACTAATATTGCTGTAAGAACAAGTCAATATCCTAATAATAATAAAAAAGAATTTTTGTTAGTAGGTAAAAGTAATGTAGGTAAAAGTAGTTTTATAAATACTATTTTATCAAGAAAAAATTTTGCTAGAACTAGTAGTAAACCTGGAAAAACTCAAACATTAAATTTTTATTTAGTAAATGATACTTTTTACTTAGTTGATGTACCTGGATATGGTTATGCATCTTTATCTAAAAGTCAACAAAAAAAGTTTGGATTAATGATAGAAGAATATATAACTACTAGAGAAAATTTAAAAATGGTATTTATGTTAATTGATTTTAGACATAAACCTAGTGAAAATGATATTTTAATGTATGATTATTTAAAATATTATAATTTGCCAGTTACTATTATTGCTACCAAATATGATAAAGTTAAATCAAGTTTAAAAGATAAACAAGAAAAATTAATACAAAATACTTTAAATATAAAAGAAAATGATAATTTAGTATTATTTTCAAGTATTACTAAAAAAGGTAGAGAAGAAGTATATAGAATATTAAATGATAAACTAAATAGTTAGTTTATTTTTTCTTGAAAAAAACAAGTATACGTTATATATTTAATATAGGTGACGATTATGAATAATAAAGGTTTTACATTAGTAGAGATACTTGCTGTTATAATTTTATTAAGTATAATAATTATTATAATAGCGCCTAATATTTCTAATTCAAGTGACAAAACTAAAAAGAAATTACTAGAAAATAAGATATATGAAATAGAAAAAGTTGCTATTAGTTATGGACAAGATAATAGAGATTCATTTAATAACAAATGTACTATTAATGGACAATCATATGACTGTTTTGAAATTAATGTATCAGATTTAACAAATAATAGTTATATGAATGCAGATGATGAAGAAGGTAATGTTATAAATCCATATAATGATGAACAATTAAATGATTGTAAAATTCAAATATATAAAAAATATGGAAAAATATATGCAGTATGGAAAACTAAAAGTGGAAATGTATGTTGGTATGAATAAAATATGAAATTATATAATTAATATTAAAAATTAGTATAGATTAAAAAAATATTGTAAATATTAGAGATTTCTATTGTTTATGATTTTTTTTTTTGTTATACTAATTTTGTCTTAAAAAATGGAGGTTAATTATATGACAAAATATGTTTATTCCTTTAAAGAAGGAAACAAAGATATGAGAAACCTTTTAGGAGGAAAAGGTGCTAACTTAGCAGAAATGACTAGTATTGGTTTGCCTGTACCTCAAGGTTTTACTATCACAACTGAAGCCTGTACTAAATACTATGAAGATGGTAGAGAAATAAATGAAGAAATACAGGCTCAAATTAATGAATATATTGAAAAGTTAGAAAATGTTACTGGTAAAAAATTTGGTGATATTGAAAATCCATTATTAGTATCAGTAAGAAGTGGTGCACGTGCTAGTATGCCTGGTATGATGGATACTATATTAAATTTAGGGTTAAATGAAGATGTTGTTAATGTATTAGCAGAAAAATCTAATAATCCTAGATGGGCATGGGATTGCTATAGAAGATTTATTCAAATGTATTCAGATGTAGTTATGGAAGTTGGTAAAAAATATTTTGAACAACTTATTGACGAAATGAAAGAGAAAAAAGGTGTTAAACAAGATATTGAATTAGATGCTGATGATTTAAAAGAATTAGCAAGACAATTTAAAGAGGAATATAAATCTAAAATTGGTACATCTTTCCCAGATGATCCAAAAGAACAATTAATGGGTGCTATAAAAGCTGTATTTAGAAGTTGGGATAATCCTAGAGCAAATGTTTATAGAAGAGATAATGACATTCCTTATTCATGGGGAACAGCAGTAAATGTTCAATCTATGGCATTTGGTAATATGGGAGATGATTGCGGAACAGGTGTTGCATTCACAAGAGATCCTGCTACTGGAGAAAAAGGTTTATTTGGAGAATTTTTAACTAATGCACAAGGAGAAGATGTTGTTGCTGGTGTTAGAACTCCAATGAAAATTAGTGAAATGGAAAGTAAATTTCCAGAAGCATTTAAACAATTTAAAGAAGTATGCGCTACATTAGAATCTCATTATAGAGATATGCAAGATATGGAATTTACAGTTGAACATGGAAAACTTTATATGTTACAAACTAGAAATGGAAAACGTACTGCTCAAGCTGCTTTAAAAATTGCATGTGATTTAGTAGATGAAGGAATGCGTACAGAAGAAGAAGCAGTTGAAATGATTGATCCAAGAAATTTAGATACATTATTACATCCACAATTTGATCCAAAAGAACTTAAAAATGCTACTCCAATAGGAAAAGGATTAGGTGCATCTCCTGGTGCTGCTTGTGGTAAGATTGTATTTACTGCTGAAGATGCAGAAGAATGGAATAGTAAAGGAGAAAAAGTTGTACTAGTTAGACTTGAAACTTCTCCAGAAGATATTACTGGTATGAAAGCAAGTCAAGGAATATTAACAGTTCGTGGTGGTATGACTAGCCATGCTGCAGTTGTTGCACGTGGAATGGGTACATGCTGTGTATCTGGTTGTGGCGATATTACTATGGATGAAGAAAATAAAAAATTTACTCTTGCTGGAAAAACTTTCCATGAAGGAGATTATATTTCAATAGACGGAACAACTGGTAATATTTATGACGGTATTATAAAAACAGTTGATGCTACTATTGCTGGTGAATTTGAAAGAGTAATGAATTGGGCAGATAAGTTTAGAAAATTAAAAGTTAAAACTAATGCTGATACTCCAAAAGATGCTAGAAAAGCACGTGAATTAGGTGCTGAAGGAATAGGTCTTTGTAGAACTGAGCATATGTTCTTTGAAGAAGATAGAATTGCTGCATTTAGAGAAATGATTTGTGCTGATACAGTTGAAGAAAGAGAAAAAGCATTAGATAAAATTCTTCCATATCAACAAAATGATTTTGAAGAATTATATGAAGCATTAGAAGGATATCCAGTTACTATAAGATACTTGGATCCACCTCTACATGAATTTGTTCCAACTACTGAAGATGAAATTAAAAAACTTGCTAAGGCTCAAAATAAAACAGTTGAAGAAATTAAAAATTTAATTTCAAATTTACATGAAGTTAATCCAATGATGGGACATCGTGGATGTAGACTTGCTGTAACATATCCAGAAATTGCACGTATGCAAACAAAAGCGGTTATTAGAGCTGCTATAAATGTTCAAAAGAAACATTCTGATTGGAATATAGTTCCAGAAATTATGATTCCTTTAGTATCAGAAGTAAAAGAATTAAAATATGTTAAAGATATTGTAGTAGAAACTGCTGATAAAGAAATTAAAGATGCTAATGTTAAGTTAGATTATAAAGTTGGTACTATGATAGAAATACCTCGTGCTTGTGTTACTGCAGATGAAATAGCTAAAAATGCTGACTTCTTCTGTTTTGGTACTAATGATTTAACACAAATGACTTATGGTTTTTCAAGAGATGATGCTGGTAAATTCTTAGGAGCTTACTATGATGCAAAAATACTTGAAAATGATCCGTTTGCAAAATTAGATCAAAATGGTGTAGGAAAATTAATGGAAACTGCTATTAAATTAGGAAGACCAGTTAATAAAGATTTACATGTTGGTATTTGTGGAGAACATGGTGGAGATCCATCAAGCGTTGAATTCTGTCATAATATTGGTTTAGATTATGTATCATGTAGTCCATTTAGAGTACCAATTGCAAGATTAGCTGCTGCACAAGCCGCAATCAAAAACGGGAGTAAAAATTAATAATGTCAAAAAATCCCTTAAATAAGGGAAAAAATAATGATTTTATGGGAATATAAAATTTATTCCTAACCATTATTTGTTGATATAATGAATAAATAAAGACTAAAAATGATTATATTTATCGTATTTTAGTCTTTTTTATCTGTTTTGCTACAGAGAAATGGAGGTATAAAAATGCGATTAATTTATCCTAATGTAAAATATAAAAAAATTATTGATAGTGTATATAAATTTAAATAATTATCTATTAAAGAGCAGTTTTTAATACTTTTTATTATAGAAGAGGGAAAAAATATAATTTATAATTTATTATTGTGTTATTATTGGATTTTTCTTTCATTAATTTACATTTAAAATTATACATGGTACAATTTATACATATAAACTTTGATATGCGAATGATTGGAGGGTTTTAATGAATAATAAATTAATAAAAGAAATAAATCACGTATTTGATGATATAAAGGAATTAGTTATAAATAGTAGAAATAAAGTGTATCAAACTGTTAATACTGAAATGCTTAATTTATATTGGAACATAGGTAAAGCAATTATGGAAATACAACAAGGTGATGAAAGAGCAAGTTATGGTGATGCAGTACTTGAAAAATTGTCACAAAAATTAACAGTTGAATTTGGTAAAGGTTTTTCCAAAAGAAATTTAGAAAGAATGAGAAAATTTTATGCATGTTTTCCAATTGCGACAACACTGTCGTCGCAATTAAGTTGGTCTCATTATTTAGAACTTATTAAAATAGATGAAGAACCTAAAAGAAGTTTTTATATAAAGGAATCAATTAATTCTAAATGGAGTGTGAGAGAACTTCAAAGACAAAGAGATTCACTGCTATATGAAAGATTAACTTTATCTGCTGATAAAGGGAAAATATTAGAATTGTCTGAAAAAGGTCAAATATTAAGAACAAGTAAAGATTTAGTAAAAGACCCCTTTGTTTTAGAGTTTTTGGATATAAAAGAAAATACAAATTATTTAGAAGCTGATTTAGAAAAAAAGATTATAGAGCATTTAAAAGAATTTTTATTAGAATTAGGTAAGGGCTTTAGTTATGTTGGGAATCAAGTCAGATTAACTTTAGAAGAGGATCATTTTTATCCGGATTTAATTTTTTATAATAGACTTTTAAGATGTTTTGTTATCAT
>CANRDR010000097.1 GCA_947629425.1 uncultured Bacilli bacterium
GGTATAACAAGATTATTAAATTTTCCAAATGATTTGAAAGATTTAAGTATAATTATAACGCATTATCATAAAGATCATTTTGGAGATTTAGGTGCGTTACAATATGCTTCTTATGTTTACCATAACTTAGGATTACTTGATGAAAAATTAAGAATATATTTACCTAAAAATGATATTTTATTTAATAAAAAATCAATCATATCTAATAATGAAAGTTTTTCAGATTATTATGATATAAATAATTCATGTTCATTTCTTATAGACGATTTAAGGATTAGTTTTGAAGATAATTTGTCACATACTATTGAATCATATATGGTTAAAATACAAAACAAAGATTTTAAGGTTGTTTATACTTCTGATATAGGTATAACAAATCTAAGTAAATTAATAGATTTTTGTAAAAATTCTGATTTAATAATATGTGAGAGTTCTTTCTTAAAAGTACATAATTCTAATAGTAAAACGCATATGACAGCTTATGATGCAAGTATTTTGGCAAATAAATCTAACGCACAAAAGTTACTATTAACTCATTTCTGGCCTGAAGAAGATAAAAGATTATATTTGGAAGAAGCAAAACAAAATTTTAAAAACGTTGAAGTGGCTATAGAAGGTAAAAAATTAATATTAGAAAAAAATTAAAATCATTGAAAAACATGATTTACAAATACTTATAAACTTATTTTCCACAACAATTTTTATACTTTTTACCACTCCCACAAGAACAATACTCATTTCTTCCTATTTAAAGAATAAATATTCTGCAATATTTTTTATATATTTACAGATACTTTTTAAATCTTCATCTAATTCGTTTCTAAAATATTTAATTATTAAACTTATTGTACCATCAGTAAAGAATAATATATTTAAATAATGTTTTTTTCCTAATATATTAGATAAAGAATTTTGTATTTTTTTATTTAATCTATTCATAAAAAGTAATGCATCGTTGCTTGCTAACAATTTGCTATATATAACTTTATTATCTTCTAAATATTTAAATATTTTATCAAAATATATAAACATATCTTCTTTAGTCTTAATATTAACTTCATCTTTAAAAACTTTTTCTAATATTTCTGTTTCTAATTCAGTTGCAACTTGATATAAATTATCATAATGAGAATAAAACGCTCCTCTAGTAATACCCGCACGTTTAACTAATTCAGTTACAGTAATAGAACTTATTTCTTTTTTTTCACTTATTAATTCTGCAAAAGTTTTTTTAATTAAATTAATTGTTTTTTTAGAAGAAGAATTAATTCCTTTTAATTTCATATAATCACGTCCTAAAATAATATATAATATTTAAACAAAATAATCAATATTGTATAAATTTAAACAATGTATATAAATTTGTAGTTAATATTTTATATTTTTTTAGTATAATAAAGTATGTTTCTTAAAAAGGAGATATTTTTAATGAGAAAAATTACAGATTTTATAGTTAATCATAGAATATTAGTTTTAATTACTTTTATTATATTATCAGGTATATGTATATTTTTATCTAAAAATGTTTTAATAGATAGAGAAATATCTGATTATTTACCTAAAAATAGTGATACTAGAGTAGGTATGGATATAATGGATAAAGAATTTGTTACTAATACTAGTTCTTTAAATATAATGTTTAAAGGTTTAAAAACTAGTGAATTAAAGACTATATATGAATCTTTATCTAAATTAGATAATGTAGAAGTAAAGTATGATAATACTGATGAATATAATAAAGATAAATATACTTTATATGTTTTAACATTAGATTATCCTAAAGATAGCGAAGAAGCGTTAGAATTATATAATAAAATTAATGAAGATTACAAAGATTATAATATTACATTAAGTGGAGATATTTATGATGAATATAAAGAAATACTTCCTGTATGGATTGTAGGACTTGCTATAATAAGTGCATTAGTTATATTAATTATAATGAGTGAATCTTTTATAGAACCAATATTATTTTTAATTGCAATAGGTATGGCGGTAATACTTAATAAGGGTACTAATATAATATTTGGCTCTATTTCTAGTATAACGGATTCTATATCAGCAATATTACAATTAGCATTATCAATGGATTATTCAATTATGTTAATTAATAGATACAGACAAGTTTCAATTAAAGAAAAAGATAAAGTTAAAGCAATGAAAGAAGCATTGTATAAATCATTTTCATCCATATCTAGTAGTTCAGTAACAACAATAGTAGGTTTACTTGCATTAGTATTTATGTCTTTTAGAATAGGAAAAGATTTAGGATTTGTTCTTGCTAAAGGAGTATTATTTAGTTTAATAACAGTATTTACTTGTTTACCAGCACTTATATTAATGTTTGATAAACTAATTAATTTAACAAAAAAGAAAAGCCCAAATATTACTTTAAATAAATTAAGTAATTTTGTATATAAATTTAGATATGTAGGAATATTTGTTTTTGCTCTAATATTTATATTTAGTATAATTTTTAAAAATAATTTAGGAATAGTATATACAGATAGTGAAACTGATAATGTTAAAAAAGAATTTAATGTTAACAATCAAATGGCTATAGTTTATAAAAATACTTACGAAGATGAAATATCAAATCTTTGTAAATCATTAGAAAATAAATATAAAGTAACTGATGTATTATGTTATTCTAATACAATAAATGAAACACTTTTATATAATGAATTAAATAAAAAATTAGAAGATTTAGGAGAAAAACAAAATATAGATGATTATTTAATAAAAATAATATATTATAATTACTTTAATAAAACTACTGATTTTAAAATATCATTAAATGAATTTGTAAAATTTATAAAAAATAAAGTTTATACAAATAAAGAAATGTATGATAAATTAACTAAAGATGAAATAAATAATATAGAAAGATTATCTAATTTTTCTAATACTAATTCTTTAAATAAATTAAGAAATATTGAAGAAATATCTAATATATTTGAAATAGATAAAGATAAAGTATCTGATTTATTAATATATTATAATTCATTAAACAATAATAAAGAATTAACAATAAAAGAATTTATAGATTTTATGAATAATTATGTTATTAAAAGTGAATATAAAAGTAATATAGATACTAATTCTTTAAATAATTTAAATACTATAAATAAATTTATTGATATAGATTTAAATAAAAAATTAAATGACAAAGAATTATCTAATTTATTTGGAATAGATACTAGTTTAATTAATAATTTATTCTTATACTATTCAAGTATTAATAGTGCTAATTTAAAATTAACAGTTAATGAATTTATTGATTATATAAATAATGATTTATTAACTAATGAATCTTATGGCGCTATGTTTGATAGTACTATAATAAATAAATTAAATACTTTAAATGCATTTACTAATATTAATTTAATAGATAGTAAATTAAATGCAACTGATATGTCAAAATTATTTAATTTAGATGAAAATTTAGCTAAAGATTTATATTTATATTATTATATTAATATACCTACTAATAAAACAGTTAGTTTAAAAGATTTTATAAATTATGTTAAAGAATTAAAAAATAATACTAATTATTTAAATGATTTAGATATTACTAAATTAGATTATATTCCAGAAGATTTATTAAATAATGACTACTTATATAGTAAAGATGAATTATCTAATTTATTAGGAATAGATGTAAATAAAATTAATAATATATTAGTTTTAATAGATTATATTAATGGAAAAACCGATTTTAAATTATCACCATATGAATTTGTTTCTATTATATTAAATAGTGATTTAAAAAATAATATAGAAAATATTAATGAATTAAATATTTTATATAATGTAATGAATAGTACTAAAAATAATATATCTTATAATTATACTGATTTATCTAATATATTAGGTATAGAAAAAGATACTATAAAAAGTATTTATACATTATATTTTAGTACTAATAATGAGATATTGTTTACTCCTAAAGAATTTATTGATTTAATAATAGATAATAAAAATGATCCAATGTTATCTAGTATTAGTAATGATACTATAAATAAATTAACTATGTTAAGAAATATTATAGATGGAATAAATAATAATATTAAGTATAATAGTAGTAGTTTATCTAATTTATTAAATATAGATAAAGATAATATGGAATTATTATATTCATTATATGAAACTAATTATAAAAATAAAAATATTAAAATCAGCTACAAAGATTTTGTTAACTTCTTAATAGATGATGTTATTTCTAATAAAAAATATTCTAATAATTTTGATAAAGAAAAGATAAGTAGAATTAATATAGTAAATAATATAATAAATAATTCTATAAATAATGTTAAATATAATAATAATGAATTATATAATATACTATCTAGTCTTACTAATAATTCAGATAAAAATTTAATAGATTTATTATATATATATTATGGTAGTATTAATGAATATAATGATGAATATAAATTAACAATACTAGATTTTGTGGATTATTTAAATAAAGATATTTTAAATGATAATAGATTTAGTGAATTTATAGATGATAGTAGAAGAGATGATATAATTAATTCTAAAGATACTTTAAATGAAGCTAAAAATAATTTAATAGGTAAAAATTATAGAAGATTAGTATTAAATACTAAATATAATACTGAAGATAAAGAAGTATTTGATTTTATTAAAGATATTAAGAAAGTTACTGATAAAGATGATATATATTTAATTGGTAATAGTCCTATGGCTTATGAAATAAGTGAAACATTTCAAAGCGAATTAAATTTAATTACTATATTAACTATTATATTTATATTTGTTATAGTTTGTATTACATTTAAAAGTGTTTTAATACCTACAATATTAGTATTTTTAATACAAACAGCAGTATATTTAACAATGGGAATTATATCTATACAAAATGGAACGGTATATTTTATAGCGTTGTTAATAGTACAAAGTATATTAATGGGTGCTACTATTGATTATGCAATACTTTATACTACTTATTATAAAGAATTAAGAAAAGATAATAATAAATTAGATTCTATTAAACTTGCTTATAATAAATCTATTCATACTATTTTAACAAGTGCTAGTATATTAACTATTGTTACTTTAATTGTAGGACATTTTACTAGTGAAATAGCATCTAAGATATGTATTACTATATCAGAAGGAACTATTTGTTCAACGTTATTAATACTATTTATATTACCAGAATTAATTAGTTCATTTGATAGATTTATAATTAAGAAAAATAATAAAAGTATATAATAAAATTTAATAAGAATAATATATAGTGTATAGGTTATAATTTAAAACTAGTTGTAAAAGCGAATAAGTTATGTTATAATCTATTCATGGAAAGAAAAAGAGATACATAATTTGACTATGTTAGGTACTCTCAGTCCAAAATGATTTTGTTTCGAGCACCATTCAATAGTAGAATAGGTGCTCTTGTTTTTTTGTTTTTTAATCCTTTTTCAAGAACTTTATAAGTAATATAAGTATTACTGCATAGATTACTAAATAATCCATTTATAAATAATCCTCTCATAGGACCACCTCCTTCCAAATAATTTAAAAAGATAAATTTGGACTGAGGAAAAAGCACCTAACAATTAAGTATCTCTAAAAATATTATAAAATATATATGTAAAAAAATAAAGATATAATTTATACATTTGTTTGATTTTTTATAAAGTATATAAATAATTTTTTTATGAATAATATATAGTGTATAAGTTATATTTTAAAACTAGTTGTAAAACTGAATAAGTTATGTTATAATCTATACATGGAAAGAAAAAGAGATACTTAATTTTCCTATGTTAGGTACTCTTAGTCCAATAATGTTCTTCGAGCACCATTCAATAGTAGAATAGGTGCTCTTTTAATATTTTCTAATCCTTTTTCAAGAATTTTATAAGTAATACAAGTATTACTGCATAGATTACTAAATAATCCATTTATAAATAATCCTTTCATAGGACCACCTCCTTCCAAGAAATTTAATAAAAAATA
>CANRDR010000098.1 GCA_947629425.1 uncultured Bacilli bacterium
GTAATGGTACAAAAGGAAATTCATATACCGTAAAATAATATAAAATTATTGAAAACAAATAAAAATTATAATAAAATTATATTGGTGATTATATGGGGTTGTTTGATTTATTTTTAAAAAGAAATATACTAAATAAAATAAAAGAAAAAAACAGAATTCCTAGATTAATAATATATTTTATCTCATGTTTTATAGTAGCATTAATGTATAATGTATTATTTGTAAGAAATAATTTAGTTATAGGTGGAATGAGTGGACTTGCAATTGTTGTAAAACAAGCATTAGGTATTAATACTGGAATATTTCTAATGTTATCTACAATGTTTTTATTAGGTATAAGTCTAGTAATAGTAGGAGTACATGAAACTAGTAAAGGTTTAGTAGGTGCAATAGTTTATCCTATTATGGTATCACTAACAGAACCCCTTGCAAGTCATATAAATATACAATTTAGTAGTTTCTTATTTGAAATATTAACATTAGGTTTTATTTATGCAGTATTTTTAGGATTAATATACAAAGTAGGTTATTCAACAGGTGGAACTGATATAATAAATGCAATAATAGTAAAAAAATCAAAAGTATCTATAGGAACAGCAGGAATATATATAAATATAATTATAATATTTTTAGCAATGATAGTATTTGGTTTACCTAAATCAATATATGCTATATTTACATTATTATTTGTTAATAAAATAGTAGATTTTGTAATATTAGGAAACAATGATTCAAAATTATGTATAATAAAAACAAAAAATACAAGATATATAGAAGAATTTTTAAAAAATGATTTCAATATTGGATATAGTGTTTTTGAATCTAGTGGTGGTATAGATAAAAAATATAGAAAAACAATAATGTGTGTAGTTACTAGTAGAGAATATTACAGTTTTAAAAATTTAATTTTAGATATAGATAATAATGCATTTTTTGTAACACATAATTGTTATGAAGTACTAGGTGGTAAAAGAAGAAAACTAATTGATTTATCTTAATTATTTATTAAAGATAAAACAATTAGGCTTTTTTTTATTAAATTTAAAATAGGTAAATATAATAGCAAATAAACCAATAAAACCAATAAAATTAAGAATAATACCAGTACTATAAAAACACAATAATTTAATAGAAACATAATATGCTATTGTTAAACATACATAAAATATTGATATATCTAAAAACATAATATTTTTATGTAAAATAAGTTTATAACCATAATAAAATACTAATAATAAAAATGAAAATACTAATATAGATATAAATTTAGCAAAGAAAAGAGAATTAAAATTAAATGTTAATAACTCTATAATTGTCCACAATAAAATTGGTGTTACTCCTAATTTAATATGTTCAAAAGTAGATTCATCTTTTGCAAATAAAAAACCTATTAATTTATTTTTATTAGATAAATCATATAAAAAATGTCCAATAGTACCTAATACCATACTAAATACTAATCCTAATATCTCAATTAACATAAATATCACTCATTTCTATTTAAAGAACTCATATTTTATGTTATAATTTTATTCAGGAAGTGACTCATTTATGAAAAATGAACCATTAGAAATATTTGATTTAAATGATAATATAGAAGAATTTAAACTAGATGAAAAAAATATAGAAAATAATAATTTCAGTATACTAAATAATTATGGAGAAAATTTAACAGAAAAAGAATATATAACTGATCCAGCAATAGGTAGAAATGAAGAAATTCAAAAAATGATACTTGCTATACTAACTCCAGATAAAAGTGCTTTATTAGTAGGTAAACCTGGCATAGGTAAAACTGCCTTAGTAGAAGGTTTAGCATATAAAATACAAAAAAATGATGTGCCTGATGCTTTAAAAGGTTGGACAATTTATAAAATAAATATTACAAGTTTATTGGGTAATTCTATAAATAATGATCAAAGTGAAAATAGAATAGAATTATTAATACAAGAATTAAAAAATTCAAAAAATACTATTATATTTATAGATGAAGTACATCTTTTAGTTAATAAAGCTACTAGCAATAATAATATAGATTTTGCTAATATGTTAAAACCAGCATTAGATAGAGGTACTATTAAAATGATTGGTGCTACTACTACTGAAGAATATGAAGCATATATATTAAGAGATAGAGCATTCTTAAGAAGATTTATAAAAATAGATATTAATGAAGCAGATAAAGATACTGTATTAAAAATACTTATGGGAACATATCCTAAATTTGAAAAGAAAATGAAAGTTAAATTAGATTATACTGATTTTCAAAAAGAAAGAATTTTTAAATTTATAATAGATATGACTAGTGAATTTAAAAGAATATATGAAATATCTAATAGATATCCGGATATATGTTTAACAATTATATCTTCTGCTTTTAGTTATGCAGTATTTGAAAATGAAAGTGTTGTAAAAATGAAACATTTTTATAAAGCTATTGTTAATGCAAATAATTTATATCCAGATGCTAAAAAGAAAGATATAGAAAAATTTAAAGTAGATTTTAAAGATATGTTAGATGAAGAAAAAGTTGATTTAAGTGATATTAATTAACTTTTTTTAATTGACATTAAATTATTAAGTGTTAAAATACCTAATAAAAGGTGAGTTTTATGAAGTTATTAGATACTAAAAAAGTATGGTTTTTAGATAAAGATTTTAAACTTGCTAATGTTGATGATTATCCAATAGAAAATAAAAAATATAAAAAAGCATTTATAGAAATAAATAATGAAATATATAAAATAAAAAAAAGAAATATAAATATTTTATATAATGAATTATTAGGAGAAAAAATATCAGAATATTTTAAACTTAAAACTGTTAAAAGTATATTAACTACATTTAGTAATATAAATGTGAGATTAGATAAACTAAACTTATTTTTATTAACTAAGTCTTTTATAGATACTAATAAACAATATTTTAATATAAATAAATTAGATATATTAGATTATTTTAATTGTTTTGAAATGGTAGATTCTTTAAAAGGTTATTATAATAAAGAATTACATATGTTTTTATTTATAGATGAATTAGATTTAGATAGTATTAAAATAGATTTAAAAAAAATGATAATAAGAGATTATATAACTAATCAAGGTGATAGAAATAGAAATAACTTTTTATTTGAATATAATGATAATCATGTAAAAATGATGCCTTTATATGATTATGAACATTCTTTTATGTATAGAAAATATACTAATAAATTTGAATTTGATCCATTAGATAAAGATATTAGAAATCATATACATAATGATTTATTTATTCAAGAATTACTTATTAAAGCATTAGAATTAAATATAAATAATATATTTGATAATATATTAGAAGAATATCATATATTATTAAATAATATAGAAAGAGAAAACTATAATAAAATAATAGATAATCAAAAAAAAGAAATACTTGAATACAAGTTAGTAAAATAATTATTTAGCCTTTATTCCTTGATAAGTATTTCTTTTCTTCATTTCTTTATCTATATCATTTAATACAACAAATTTTTTTAATAACCAAGCGGGTTCTATTAAATCTTCTTTAACAGGGTCTCCAGTAATTCTATTTATTACTATATCTTCATTTAAATATTCTAATTGATTTATAACAATATCTATATATTCTTCTTTAGTTAGTATATGAAATGGATTTTCTTTATACATATTTTCTAATGTTGTATTTTTTATAATATGTAACATATGTATTTTAATACCATCTATTTTTAATTTATTTAGATATTTTGCTGTTTCTATCATCATTTCTTTAGTTTCATAAGGTAAACCATTTATTATATGAACAACTACATTTATATTTCTTTGTTTTAGTTTTTTAAAACACTCTTCAAAATTTTTTAAATCATGACCTCTATTTATTAATTTTAAAGTCTTATTATGCATAGATTGTAGACCTAATTCAATTGTTAAATAAGTTCTTTTATTTAAATCAGTTAAGTAATCTAATACTTCATCACTAATAGCGTCACTTCTAGTTGCAATATTAAGTCCAACTACATTATCTAATTTTATAATAGGTTCAAATTTTTTCTTTAATTCATCTACACTTGCATAAGTATTTGTATTAGCTTGAAAGTATGCAATATATTTAGCATTAGGCCATTTTTTATGTAGAATGGTTTTAACTTCATTAAATTGAGTTACTAAATCTTTATCTTTATCGCCAGCAAAATCTCCACTACCTAATTTGCTACAAAAAATACATCCATTTGTACTAACAGTCCCATCTTTATTAGGACATGTAAATCCACCATTTAAACTAACTTTAAAAACTTTTGAATTAAATTTTTTTCTATAAAAATAATTTAAAGTATAATATCTTTTATTATCTAGTGTATTTTTAAACATAAAATCACCAGTAAGTATCATATCATTTAATATAATTTATTTCTATAAAAAATACTATAATTTTTTTAGATAATATGGTATTCTATTAATGGAATATTTAAGGAGTAGTAAAAATGAAGAAAAAAATAATAATTATTGTAAGTATAATTTTTTTAATTTTGTTATGTTTAGGTTTATCTTTCTATTTTTTTCTTTATAAAGTTAATATAAAAAATATATCATATAAATTAAATAAAGATACTATTATTGCAAATATAAAGTTTAATAATCTATATATAAATGGTTTTTGTGAAATAAATGGTAATAAGGTTGCTATTATAAATAAAGAATGTGATATTACTATTCCTAATACTAATACTGATGTTTATATTATAAATGATTTTCATAAAGAAAAATTTAAATTTAATCCTAATCAAAATGAAATAATAGATTTTGAAATAGAAAATAAAATATATTTAGTTGTAGGTGAAGAAAAGAAAATTGATGTTAATATAAATAGTATAGGTAATCCTGATAAGAGTTTAGATATAAAAAGTAATGATGAAAATATTGTTAAAGTTGATGGGTATTCATTAATTGGGATAGGTAAAGGTAATACTAAGGTAGTTGTTAAAGTAGGAAAAATAGAAAAAGAAATAGAAGTTATTGTTACTGATTTAGCAGTATTACCTAAATTAGATAATAATAAAAAATATTTATCTTGTAATATTTATAGTGATGAAGATAATAAAATATTAGATGAATTATTAGAATATAGAGTTAATACTGCTGGATATAAAACTAGAGGGGCAGTAGTTGCAGCAGCAAGATTTTTAACTTTAGAGTTTCCTTATAAACTAAGTTATTTTTGGGAAAATGGAAGACTTAATAATAATACTGGTGGACCAAAAGCTGACGGAGAAGGTAGATTTTATCATAAAGGTTTATATTTAAGTTCTTCTAAATTTAATGATTTAGATAAAAGTTTAATAAGATTTGGGCCAGCAACATGGGGTTGTCCTTTAACAAACTGGGAAGATAAACCTAGAGCAGGATTTATTAGAGGTCAAAAAGTACCAAACGGATTAGATTGTAGTGGTTTTGTAACTTGGGTTTTATATAATGCTGGATTTGATCCTAAAGATTCAGGTGCGGGAGATACTCCATCAGTAAGTGATGATTTAGGAGATTTTGGCCCACATCAAAAAATTACTATGGAACTTCTAGAAAGTGGAACTATAAAGCCTGGTGATTATATTGCATCAGATGGACATGCTGCATTAGTAGGTGGAATAGATATAAATAATAAAAAATTATATGTTGCTGAATCAACAACTTATTGGAGAGGTGTTGTAATGCATGAATATAATTTTAAAGATTTAATTAATTATAATCATTTAAATTATATAATAAATATGGATGATTATTATAAAGAAGAAGGAAATTATACATATTTTTGGGAATAATATTGTAAGAAAAATTTGTTGTTATTATTAATACTTGCGAGTAATTAAATTATAAAGTATAATGTAAATAGAGTAAGATAGTACTCAAGAAATTAAAAATTATATACGAAGGATTAAATTATATAACCAATCTCTCTCATAAGAACATTTGTTTGGTATGGG
>CANRDR010000099.1 GCA_947629425.1 uncultured Bacilli bacterium
TACATGTAGTGAAGCAGTAGGTAGTGGCGATAGTGCTAGTATAGGACAAGGTACATTTGGATATAAAGGAGAGCAAACGAAAGAAAATCCAATAAAAATAGATTATGAAAATTGTGAAAAAGATAGCAATACATGTATGAAGAAACAGTTTGATAAATGGTTTAATGACAACAATTTTGATAAAAGATTATTAAAAGAAGATAAATTGAATCTAGGAGATTTAGAAACTTTATACAATCCATATAAAACAGAAAGTTGTAATATTGAAACATATAATGAATGTTCTTATGAAACAACTAATAGATTATTTTTAAAAAAAATTTCATTATTAAAATCTACAGAAAAAGATACAAAAATAAATTCATATATAGGAACATTAACTTCAGATGAAGTAGCATTAGCAGGAGCAATATATTATCAAAGAGATAAAACACATTCAAATTATTATTTATTTAAAAACATTGGTTTTTCTCTTTTATCACCTTCAGCATATTATGGAGCAAAAACAACAAATACTGCTGTTTATTCTGATATAAGATTTATATTAATGTATAATAGTGGATATATAGGTGAACTTACAGTTGCTTCACAAGCACAGTTAAGACCTTCAATAGTATTAAAGAGTGATATAAAATTAATAAGTGGAGATGGAACAAAGGAAAAAGCATATAAGGTAGATGAAAATCCATATGAAGAAAATACACTAGCATATGAAATAGTAAAGAATGCACAAAATGTAAAAAATGGAGAAACTACAACAAATACTACAAAATTATCACCAGTACCAGAAACAGTTCCAGCACAACAATTAAGTGGAGAAACTGAACGAACATTAAGTATAACTGAAGATACATTAGGACAATCATACTATTTTAGAGGCAATGTACAAGATAATTATTTAAACTTTAATGGAATGTGCTTTAGAATTGTAAGAATACAAGGAGATGGAAGTGTTAAATTAATATTAGAAGATAAAAATAGTTTGTGTGAAAGTGCAGAAAGTGAAGAAGATTCACACATAGGGCAAGCAAATTATGGATATATTGGAAATAGATATACTGATGCTGCAAGAATTGACTATAAAAATTCAGAAAACAGAGAAACAAGTGTAAAATATATAATTGATAAATGGTTAGAAGATATTGATAAAACAAATTTAAAATTTGAAAAATATTGTATTGGTAATACAGAAGAGTGGTACGATTCTAATGGAATTCTTCAAAATAATGATTTGAATTATAACGATTCAAAATATTATTTTTCAAAAACATATAAAAATCTTTTTGGATATGGTCAAGAACAAAATGCAACTTTAAAATGTGAAAAAGATTCAGAATATGTATTAGATTATGGAGGTCTTTTAACAGCAGATGAAGTAACATTTGCAGGTGCAATTGGTAAAATAAATACTAGTCCTATATATAATAATTATTATTTAAAAAAAAGTAGTTACTATTGGTGGACAATTACGCTTGGAGAACGTGGAAAAATTGCAGATGGTGTCATAGATATTGATCTGGATGGAAATTACGTATCCCACTCAATAGATTTATCTTATCCTCGAGTAAGACCATCTATAGTATTAAATGAAAATATAAAACTAAAAAGTGGTAATGGATTAAAAACAAATCCCTATCAAATAAATTAGTTTTTTATTGGTAAATCTTTAATTTTAATGATATAGTAAATATGGTGATAACATATGCTAATATATATATTATTAATTTTATTAACACTTTTATATTGGTATATAGGTTATAAAGATAAAAATAAAATAAAAAAATATTTTATTATACTTTGTATTATATTTACTATAGTTTCTTTATTTAGATTTGAAGTAGGCACTGATTATGTTAATACATATATGTCTAAGTTTATTAAAATAAAACTTATAGGTACAGATGATCATTTTGAAATATTATTTCTTTTATTAAATAAATTATTTATACTATTAAAATTAAGTTCAGTAAATTTAATTCAATTTTGTTCTATAATTACTATTCCATTATTCTTTAGATTTATAAAAAATAATTTAAAAAAAGAATATTGGTTTTTAGGAGCATTATTTTTTATAATAACTACAATTTATTTTGCTACATTTAATCTTATTAGACAATATATTTCTATCGCTATAATGTTAAATGTATTAGAATATATTAAAAAAGAAAAATATATAAAATATATTATATTTAATTTGATTGCAATAGGATTTCATTATTCATCAATAGTAGGAATTATATATTTATTATTTTATTTAATAAATAAAAATAAAAATAAAAAAAATAATAAAATATTAATATTTTTTTACATAATTTCAATAATATTTATTTTTATAGATACATGGGATTTAATATTAAAACTTGAAACTATATTACCTAATAGATATAAATATTTTTTATGGAAAACATTAACAAGAAAATATAGTTCTATATTTAAAGTATTTATACCTAATATATTATTAATACTTTTTTATAAAGAAAGAAATAAAATAAAAAAATATGATAAAAATTATAAATTATATTTAATAGGATTATATATTTATGTTATAATAAATAATATGTTCTATGGTATTAATATATTTAAAAGAATTATAATATTTTTTGAATCATTTTTAATTATAGTAATACCTAAATTAATAGAATATTATAATAATCATAAAACATTTGAATATAAAAATATAAAGATTAAAAATTTTAATAAATTATTTACATTATTTATAATAATATATTATTTATGTGTTACTATATTAGGTATTTTTATTAATAATGGTAGTGGTGTAATACCATATAAATCTATATTTATGTTTTTGGGGGATTTATGAATAAGTTAATAAGTGTTATAGTTCCAATATATAATGTTGAACCATATTTAAAAAGATGTATAGATAGTATAATTAATCAAACTTATAAAACTATAGAAATAATATTAGTAGATGATGGTTCAACTGATAACTCTAGTAAAATATGTGATGAGTATAAAAATAAAGATAAAAGAATAAAAGTAATACATAAAAAAAATGGCGGACTATCTAGTGCAAGAAATCGAGGACTAGATATTGCAAAAGGAAAATACATTACGTTTATAGATAGTGATGATTATGTAGATAATGATTATATAGAATACTTATATAATTTAATTAAAAAATATAAAACTAAAATGTCTATTTGTATAGCAAGAGTTAAATATGAAAATGGTAAAATTATTGATAAAGAAAATAATAAAGAAATGTTATTAAATCAAAAAGAAACTTTAGAAAAAATGTTATATCAAAATGATATAAATGTATCTTCTTGGGCTAAAATGTATGATAGAAATTTATTTAAAAAAATTAGATTTCCAGAAGGAAAAATATTTGAAGATACATATACTACATATAAATTAGTTTTAAAATGTAATAATATATCTATAGGTGTAGTATCTAAATATAATTATATGATAAGAAGTAATTCTATTTTAACAAGTACATTTAATTTAAATAAATTATCATTAATAGATGCTTATTTAGAAATGGGCAATATGTCAGTAAAAAAATATCCTGAACTTTATAAGGCTAGTGTACGTGCTAATGTGTATGCTAACTTAAGTACATTAAGACAAATGATGTATGCTACTAATAGATTAAAAGATAAAGAAAAAAACATAAAAAAATATGTTATTAAAAATTCAAAAATAGTTTTATTAGATAAATTAGCACCTATAAGAGATAAAATAGGTATAATTACTTTAATATTAGGTATTCCTGTATATAAATTATCTTGGACTATTTATTCTAAGTTTACTGGAAGAATATATAAATAATTATTCTTCTTTTATTTTAATATCTATTATATCATTAATATTTATTAATTTATTATCTATAGTAATTAAATTTTTATTAGTTTTACCAATTATAGTTTCAATTAATGTTTCATTTTTTAACTGAATTTCTACTTTAATTTTATATATATATTTTTTAGATTTAAAAATATTATTTATTTTTTCATTTATTTCATAAGTACTCAAATTAGTAACAACTTCATTATTAGGTATAGTTACATATTCTTGAGAATTATCTATTTTTTCATTAAAAGTATTAGTATATAAATCTGGTAATTTTTTCAAATAATTCACCTCAGTATAATATATGAATAATTTAATAAAATATTAGCAAAATATAAATATGAAAAAGAATTTAAAATATATAATACCGATATTAATTTTATCTTTATTTGGAATACTTTCTATTTATATGTCTAAAAATGTAATATCTAATATTAATAATTATTTATATCATCAAATTATATTTTTAATAATTGGTATAGTACTATTATTTATATTAAAAAATATTAATTTTAATATAATAAAAAAATATAGTTTATTTTTATATATTATAAGTATATTTATGCTTATATATGTTTTATTATTTGGTAAATCTATTAATGGTAGCAAAAGTTGGATTAATATATTTGGTATTTCTTTACAACCTAGCGAATTTGCTAAAATAACATTGCTTTTATGTTTAGATAAATATATAAAAACAAAATATGGGTTACTTAAAAGTTTAGTATTGTTAATAATTCCATCTTTATTAACATTTATGCAACCAGATACTGGTACTGTATTATTTTATATAGTTATATATTTTAGTATATTTATATCTTTAAAATTAAAAAAAAGATACTATATTACTTTATTTGGGCTAGGTATTAGTTTAATAGGTATATATTTTTATTTATATTTTTTTAATAGTGATTTATTTATTAAATTATTAGGTACTAACTTTTTTTATAGAACAGATAGAATACTTAATTTTATAGATAATGAAGGATTTCAAATAAATAATGCTTTATTAGGTATAGGTAATGGTAAAGTATTTGGAAATGGTAGCAAATATATAGTTTATATTCCTGAAGCAATAACTGATTTTATGTTTGCAAATATTTTAACTATATTTGGTTTTATAGGTGGTGTATTTGTTATATTAATTTATCTATATATATGTATTAATTTAATTAATGATATTAAATATACTAAGAAACATAAATATTTTATTATAGGTTTATTTGGATTATTTTTTTATCAAACAATACAACATATTTTTATGGATATAGGATTATTACCTATTACTGGTATTACTTTACCATTTCTATCTTATGGTGGTAGTAGTTTAATATCATATTATATATTATTTGGATTATTACTTAATATAAAAAAATATAATATTTAAAGTTAAAAATATATAAATTTCCTTGTATCAAATTAGGACTATATATACCAAAAATATAATACTAAAAATAAAATAATATATTAACCATCTGATAAATATTACACAAAAGATTCTATATAATTCAAATTGACATTCATAATAATCTCCTGTTATGATAAATATATATTTTAATTATGTCAAATAATACAATAAATAGGTAGATGGGAAAGGTATGATTATAGGTATTTGTGGTAAATTTGGAAGTATTAAAAGTAAACTAATAAATTAAATAATTGAATTATCTCAATCTTGATAAAGATATTTCAATATATGTAAATTCAATTGTAAAAGAAAAAATGCTTGTTAAAAAAAGGAGTTTAATAAAATGAGTAAAATAATAATTACACCACTTGGAACAATATCCCCTTATACAAAAGGAAATATGAATTGTCCTGGATTTTTAATAGAATATAATAACAAAAAAATATTATTAGATTGTGGTAACGGTATAACAAGATTATTAAATTTTCCAAATGATTTGAAAGATTTAAGTATAATTATAACGCATTATCATAAAGATCA
>CANRDR010000100.1 GCA_947629425.1 uncultured Bacilli bacterium
CCTGTTCCAGTACCGCCACCCATTCCGCAAGTAACAAATACCATATCAGCACCTTTAAGGGCTTCAGTTATTTCGTTTTTGCTTTCAACTGCTGCTTCTCTTCCCACTTCAGGATTAGCCCCTGCACCTAAACCATTAGTTATATCTTTACCTATTTGAAGTTTATTTTCAGCCTTAGATGAATTTAAAACTTGTAAATCAGTATTTGCAACAATAAATTCAACACCTTTAACACCAGATTCTATCATTCTGTTAACAGCGTTACATCCACCGCCACCAACACCAATTACTTTAATTTTTGCTATTTGATCCATTTGTAAATCGTACATTTAATCATCTCCCTTAATTATCAAAAAAATATCCAAAAACTTTTCCTAAAATAGAATCACTTGCAACATTTATTCTTTTATCTGTTGAACTAAGTGTATCTATTTCATCATCATCAAATATTGAAAAATCTTTATCTTTTAAATTTAATTTATTATTAAAACATTTTATCATTCCTATTGCAGTAGAGTATTTATTATCTCTAGCCCCAATAATATTAACATTACCAAAAGTAATATTTTTACCGAAGATTCTCTCAGCAAGTATATTGAAATCTTTAATTTCTGTCAATCCTCCTGTAACTATTATATAACTAATTTCCTTCTTTGTTAAGTAATTTATTTCACTTTTTGCATTATTTAGTATATCAGATAGTCTTGCTTCAACTATTTGTGTAAGTTCATATTGATTTATTTCTACTTTTTCTCCTAACTTATTTATTAAACTAGTTACTTCTTTAGGATTTGCAAGAGTTTTACTTGCAAGTGCATATCTTTCTTTTAATTTTTTGCTATCACTTCTTTTAGTTTTATACATAAAACTTATATCATTATCTACACTGTCTCCTGCATGTATTAAAATTTTATTATTTGTAAGTTTTCCTTTAGTAAAACAAGATAATGTAGTTTTACCTGCACCAATATTTATAATAACTCCATTATTTTCTTTTAAAAATTCATTTTCAAATAATGAATAATCAGCAATACCACCTAACATAATATCTACAATTTCTAAATTACATTTTTCTATAGCTTTTATGAAATCATAAGTATTTTTTTTAGGAGCAGTTACTATAATACTTTTTAATTTTAATATTTCACCTTCCATACCTACTGGATTTGCAACAACTTTATCATCTAATTCATAACATATAGGTATTACAGTTATTAATTCATGATTTTCATCAATTTTGTTATATACATTAGTTTGAAGTATTCTATTTAAATCACTTTTAGTAACTATTTTATCATCACTTGTAATAGTATTAGTACCACTACCCTCTATAAATTTTAAATCGTATTCTGGAATTGATGCAACTATCTTTTTAATCTTTAATCCTAATAATTCTTCTGCTTTTTTTAGTGTTTTATTTATTGAATAAACCACATTTTCAAAATTATCTATTAATCCTTGTTTTATACCTTTTGTTTCTTCTGATATAGCACATAATATATTTAATTTATCTTTAACTATTTCAGCAACTACTAATTTTATACTGTTAGTACCTAAATCAATACTACTTAATATTCTTCTCAAATAGCATCACTCCTACGATATAAGTTAATTATACTATATATTTTTTTGATAAACAACCATTTTATTTATAATAACTTAAATAAAAAATAAATATTATTTTCTTATTTATAATATTTATTTATATCTATCTTTTTATAATTTCTAAGTATTTTTTGTCTTTTAATAAAATATAACAATAATAATAAAAATAATATTATCGATAAAACATAATGAATTATATTAAATTTTTTATTATCTTTAACTTCATTATTTTCTTCATATTTAGTAGTTGTTGTAGTAGAAGTTGTATTAGTTTCTATATCTTTTATATTATTAAATTTATCTAATATAAAATCATTTATATTTATTTTAAAATTATCATAAGTTATAATATTATCTTCCCATGTATATAAATTATATTCTACATTTTTAGTTTCATTAATATTATTGATATTAAATAAATTTATTTCATCAATATTATATTCTAATAATATAAGTATACTTTTTATTATATTATTTATATTATTAGTATCATTTATTATTTTATCTTTATTTTCTAAAGTTTTATCTATTAAATTATTATAAGATATAACATTATCTTTATAATCTAATATAGTTTTATATTGATTATTATCTATTATTATTTGATTATTATCATAAGTTACTATAATATTATCTGTATTTAATTTATTTATTAGTTCATCAATATTTATTTCTTTAGCAAGTACTATATTAGGAATAAATAGTAATATTAATAAAAATATATATTTTAATTTCATGATTACCTTTAATTAAATGATTTCTTTTTTATAAAATTTAAAATTATAAAACTTAAAGTACCAAATATTAAACTAACTATTCCTATACTAATAATACCAGTTTTAGGATTATTAGTTGTTCCTGTTACTTTATTAGTATCTTCACTTGTTTCATTATTATTTTCGTCGATTTTAGAATTACTTGTTAATGATTTAATATCAAGTGTTTCTAAATTAAAATCATTTAAATTCATTTTAAAACTTTTTATACCATATTTTTCTTCATTATTATTGCTATAATTATAATATTCAAATTCTATACCATTTTCATTATATTTATAATATGGTACATATATATCATTTATATTAACTGCTCTATCAAGCACACTTAAACTACTTGCATTTATTGGTTTACCAACTAAAGTACTAACTGCTTTTATAGCTTCCATAATCCAATTAGAATTAATATAACTTAACGTTTCAGTATCTTCATCATCCAATTTTTGATACCAGTAACTTAATACACCATCTTTCAGTATGAAATTAGTGTTGTATGTTTTTCCATTATAATAAGTACTTAAAGTTAAATTTTCAAAATTTTTTCCTACTATAAAACTACCAACTGAATTCTCACCTTCAGATATTTCGTTATAAAAATTACTTTTCTTTAATTCTTCTAATATATCGTTATTAGATATATCATTAGGTTCTTTTTTTATAGTATCTTCTATTTTTATTCCAACTGCTTCAATTAAATTTTTTATTTTATCAGTATCTAAAGACATTTTAATACTAAGAATATAATCTCCACTAACTTGACTTGATTCATCATTAAAATCATAAGATTTAGTTTTAAATTCTATTCCATACTTATCATAATTATTATAAATATCTTCTAAAGTTGCATTTTCATCAAAGGTCATATCACTAAATCCACTTAAGTTTATTATAGTTTCAAATATAATGGCATATCCAAATGTTAAAGTAAGTGTCTCGCCAAAATCACTAAGAAAATCTTCATAATCTGGATTTTGTTTTTCATTTACATATTCTATATACTGATCTGTATAATTAAATGTTAAGATAGAATCTTCTGCATCTTCTCCTTTAAGTATAAATTTTAACTTGTTATTATTTTTATCGTTTTCTAAAGATACGTTGCTACCAAGCGCTTCTAAAGATTTATATGTCTCAGTATCTTTATAATTATTAACTATTTCATCAATTGTTATTGTTCTTGCATAAACTACATTTATTGGTATTAACAATAAACTTATTAACATTACTATTTTTAATACTTTCATAACTACACTCTCCTACTTTATAAGTATACATAATTTTATTTAAAAAAACTATAATAAATTTAAAATTTTTGTAAAGCGTTGTAAATTTAATTTTATATAAATAGAAATATAAGTTATAATAATCTTAGGTGATAAAATGCGCACAACATTATTAATTATATATAATAAATTATTAACATTATTTTGTAAATTAAAAGGAAGTGCTGGTAGTGTATATCCAGGAAGTAAAGTTAAAAATATAGATAAGGATATATTAAAAAAAATTAAATATCCAAAATATATTATAGGAATTACTGGAAGTAGTGGTAAAGGTTCCACTACTAGTTTAGTTGCATATATTTTAAAAAATGCTGGATATAAAGTAGTTTGGAACAAAAGTGGATCAAATTTATTAAATGCTGCAGTTACTCTAATTTTAAATAATACTAATCCATTTACTAAAAAAATGAATTGTGATTGTTTATTAATGGAATTAGATGAATCATATATATCTACTATATTTGATAAAAATGTATTAACACATTTATTAATTACAAATATTACACGTGATCAACCCGCAAGAAATGGACATCCTGAAATAATTTTAGAAAAAATTATTAATTCTATAGGAGATAATACTCACGTAATTATAAATGCAGATGATCCTTTCTTAAATAGAATTAAATATACACATCATGGATTAATTACCACTTATGGTGTTGGTAAAACTAAATACGATACATCATCACCAATAAATAAATCAGTAGACGCATGTTATTGTCCAATATGTCATAATAAATTAAAATATTATTATTATCATACTGGTCATATAGGTAAATATAAATGTACTAAATGTGATTTTGCAAGAGAAAAAGTTAATTTTGAAGCTGATGACGTAGATTTAAAAAAACAATTTATAACTATAAATAATTCTATATATCATATAAATAAAGATGTATTTTTTGCAGTATATTATACATTAGCAGCATATACTTTATGTAAAACTTTAGGATTAAGTGATAATATATTAAAAAAATATTTAAATGATTATCCTATGGAATCTAAAAGAATGAAAGAATACGTTTTAGATAATAGAAATGTATATATGTTAGAAAGTAAAAACGAAAATAATTTAAGTTACTACGAATCATTACATTATATTAATGGAATACATGAGAAAAAAACTATTATAATGGGTTTTGATAATGTATCAAGAAGATATAAATTTAATGATTTAAGTTGGTTATATGATGTTGAATTTGAATTATTAAATGATAAGTACGTAGATAAAATATTTATTATAGGTAGATTTAGATATGATATTTTAACTAGACTAAGTTATGCAAATATCGATAAAGATAAATTAATATTAATAGACAATTTAGATACATTAATTAATAGAGTTAAAAATGAAAGTACAGGTAATATATATACTATGTTATGTTTTGATATGACAAGTATCATAAGAAAAAAAATAATGGAGGATAATCATGAATAAAATATATATTGCACATTTATATTATGATTTAATGAATTTATATGGTGAATCAGGTAATATTAAAGCATTAGAACGTGCATTTAATGAACAAGATATGTATACTGAAGTAGTTAATTTAAGTATAAATGATAATATTAATTTTAATAATTACGATATATATTATATAGGATGTGGTAGTGAAACTAATCAATTAATAGTTTTAGAAAACTTATTAAAATATAAAGATAAAATAAAAAATGCAATAGAAAATGGTACACATTTTTTATTTACTGGTAATAGTTTAGAATTATTAGGTAAATATATATTAAAAACTAATAATGATAAAATAGAAACATTAGATTTATTTGATTTTTATTCTAAAGAATTAACAATAAGAATTGTTGGAGAACAAGTAATGGATTTTAATGGATCTACTATTATAGCATTTCAAAATAGACAATGTATTACAAATAATAAAGAAAATCATTTATTTGAAGTATTAAGTGGGCATGCTGATAATAATAAATCTACATATGAAGGAATACATTATAAAAATTTATATGCAACATAT
>CANRDR010000101.1 GCA_947629425.1 uncultured Bacilli bacterium
AAATATTTTTTTAAATATTCTATCATACTTACCATTATAAAAATACATATAGTGTTTTCCTCCCTACACTATATATACTGTATTTTTTTGCATTTCCTTTTTTTATTTGAAATTTCATTAAAAAAGTTTAAAAAATACTCTAATTTCTTATTTTAGAGTATTAAATTTTTATTTTCTATATTTTACTTTAAAGTATAAAAAATTTAATCTTTAGTTTCATTTTCTTTATAATATTATTAATTGCTTATAATTCTGTATAATCATTAATTTTATTTAAATTATTTTTATATTCATTAATTATTAAAGTATTAGTTGTAAGTAACATTCCTGCAATAGAAGTAGCATTTATTAAAGAATTTATTAATACTTTAGTAGGATCTATTACTTTAGTATTATTTATATCTTCAAAAGTTTCATCTTTTACATTATAAATAATACTATAATTTTTTTTATTTTATTTATAATATCTTCATCATTTAAGCCAGCATTAATTAATATTTGTTTTAAAGGATATTTTAATGCTTCTTTTAATAATTTATTGCCATTATTTTTTTCATCTAACATATTAGATATTTCATAAAATACCAATCCACTACCTACAACCACACCATCACTTAATGAAGATATTGCACATAATGCATCATCATAACGCATTTTAAGTTCTCTTCTTTCAGTATCTGTTTTAGCCCCTACACTTATTTCTACTAATCCATTTTTCAACATAGAAATTCTTCTATTAATAAAATCTTTATCAAATGAATTATTACTTTTATATTTTTCTAATTCATTTATTCTTTTACTAACTAATTCATTTTTATTATTTATAATTGTAGTTAAATCTTCATCAATTTCAATTTTATTTATATTACCAATATTATTTAAATTAATATTATCTAAACTATATATTATATTAGCATTTGTTATTGCCTCTAAATCTTTTAAAGTTTCTAATTTATTTATACCATATTCAGTATTTTTAAATAATATTATATTTAATTCTTTATTTAAATACATAGAAACAACATTATTTATAAATTCTTCACTATAATCATCTGCAAATATAATTATATTTTTATCATTTAAATTATTAATTATATTAGAAATATTTTCTATATCATATAAATGTAAATTAGTTAATATTACATATGCATCATTTATACTTAAATTTTTATCAGTTAAAAAATATGGACTTGCTAAATTAGTATCTATAGAATATCCTATTTTATAAATTAATTTAGTTGTATTTTCATTGCTTTCTTTTATTTTAATAGAATTAATATCTTTTACTTTATTATAAGCATCACTTATTATACTACCAATTTCTTTAGAATTAGATGAAATTAGCGCAATATTATATATGTCTTGATTGGTAACAGGTCTACTCTTTTTTTTAATAAGTTTAATAATTTTATCTACACTATTATCAAGTTCTTCTTTTAATAAAATTGGCTTTATTCCACTATTTATTAAATCTATTCCTAATTTATATATAGCACCTAATAAAACTAAAGTTGTAGTAGTTCCATCTCCTACTAATTCATTTGTTTTAATGGATGCTTCTTTTGCAATAGTTAAAATTGTATTAATAACTTCATCTTCACTTTCTATATTAGATGCAATTGTTACTCCATCATTTGTTATAAATGGACTAAAAGAAGAATGATTTATAATTACATTTTTTCCAATAGGGCCTAAAGTAATTTTTACGTTATCAACTAATAAATCAATCGCTTCTATCATTTTTTCTCTTAAATCATTACCACTAACAACTTTTTTCATTATCCTCACTCATTTCTATAATATACTTCCAATATCTTTTAGGCATAAAATTCATTCTACATCTATCATTCTTTCTTGATTTTATTCCAATAGTTTTATAAAAATCTTTCCATAATAATTCTATATTTACCTCTTCATTACTTAATTCATTAGTATATAATTTAAAATTTTCAGCATTAATTATATAAAAATTCTTTTTATCATATATACTTAGTATATTTCTTCCTACATCTTTTATAATCCAAAATTCATTTTTAAGTCTATTTTTAAAATGATTTGATAATTTAAATAATATATTATTTACTGGTTCTATTTCTGCATATAATATTTTATTTTTAAGTTCTTTAAATCTTAAAAAACCTTTATATTTATGTGTTTCACTACTTACATAATTAGATATTTTTATAGCTACGGATACACTATTTAAGTTTCTCATATAAAATACTTTATTTTTATATTTTATACTAAATTTAATAAAATAATATATTATTAATTCTTTATTATCATCTGTTGAATTAAATACGTTATATATTGTGCTTAATACTTTAGAACCTAAATTATTAACTATATAATCTAATATTAATTCATCTTCTTTTATATCTAAATATATTAAATTATCAAATAAATTTTTTTGGTAATAGGTATCTTTTATATTAAATGGTATTATATTGTTTTTTAATAAAATTAAACATAAATTTAATAAACTAATAAAAGTATCATTATAAATATAAATATTTTCTTCTTTTTTCAAAATAAAGTTAACTGTTCTTTGTTAATAATTTCGTCACTTTTATTAGTTATATAATTTAATATATTCATATTATCACCACAAATATATTATATATTATAAAATAATATTTGTAAACAATTGTTCGTAAGTATTTTTGGTAATATTTGTTAGTAATTATTATTTTTTATTAATGTACCTCTCTATCTTTTTTTTATTTATAGGATAAATAGTTGCTATATAACAATCTTTATTTTTTTTAAAATTAAGTTTGACAACAACACATACATATTCTTCTAATTTTTTAAAGTATAATAAACTATTTTTAGTACTATCATAGTATACATAATTTGGAGATAAAATTATTTCTGGTATTTTATGTAATGTATTTTCATAACTAAAACTAGATATAAATTCTTTTTTATGTTTTAGTGTATGAATATATAAATCTAAAGATTGTACTATATTTTTATCTTTATAATTATATAATTTATATTTATTGATTACTTCATCAGATATTTTTCCAACAATTTTTAATATTCTTTTTGTCAATTTTTGCATATTTGTATTTTCCCCTAAAATAAAACATACCTACTATTAAAAATAGTAGGTAATAAAACAATTTTGTAGTCTCCCAGTCCTACATGTATACTTTCAGCTAAAAAGCTTACTCAAACCTTTAAAGGCGTTAGTGCAAGAAGAAATTTACACCCTAAAATTGTTTATAAAAACATAAGAAACAACATTTCTTTATGTATCAAGTATTATATAAAGATTCTTTATTAAAGTCAATATATAATACATTATATTTTATTCATTTTTATAAAAGTTGATACATTCAAAATAAAGTTAACTGTTCTTTATTAATAATTTCTTCACTTTTATCAGTTAATATTAAATTTTTTTCTATAAAAGATGGTTTAAAAAACTTATAATCAATAAAATATTTACCATCACAAAATATAAAATACTTAGCACGTTTAAGTACTACACCTAATTTTTTTAAATCATTATATTGTATTTTAAAATGATTTCTACTACTTATTATTCTTTTAGCAGATTTAACACCTATTCCAGGTATTTTTAATAAATCATAATATGATACTTCATTTATTTCTTTTGGAAATTCTTCTATATGTTTTAATGCCCAATTAGCCTTAGGATCTATTAATAAATTAAAATTAGGATTATTGTTATCTAATATATCACTTACTTTAAAATTATAATATCTTAATAACCAATCTGCTTGATATAATCTATTTTCTCTTTTTAAAGGTGGCGTTTTTATACTAGGTAAATATTTATCTATATTAACTGGTATATATGCTGAATAGAAAACTCTTTTTAGTTTATATAAATCATACATATTAGAACTTTTATTCATTATATCTAAATCAGTTTCATTAGTAGCACCTATTATCATTTGTGTACTTTGTCCTGCAGGTACAAATTTTCTTGATTTATTGGTTTTTACATAATCCATTATTTTATTTACATTTACTTCATTTTTATTTGGCGCTAAGAGTTTTAAACCACTAGTTGTTGGAAGTTCAATATTGGCACTTAATCTGTCAACTAATAATCCTAATTTTTTTAATAAATATTCATTTGCACCAGGTATTGCTTTTGCATGGATATATCCTCCAAAATGATATTTTTTTCTAAGTAGTGTAACTGTTTCTATTATTAAATTCATTGTATAATCTGGACTTTTTATAATACCAGAACTTAAAAATAAACCTTCTATATAATTTCTTCTATAAAAGTTTATAGTAATACTACATATTTCTTCTGGAGTAAATATTGCACGTTTTACATTATTGCTTTTTCTATTTACACAATACTTACAATCAAATATACAACAATTTGTCAAAAGAATTTTTAATAAACTTATACACCTTCCATCAGATGAAAATGAATGGCATATTCCACTAATATGAGCATTACCAAATCCTTTATCACTAACTCTATTAGAACCACTTGAAGAACAAGATGCATCATATTTAGCACTATCTGCAAGTATATTTAATTTTTCTCTTAGTTCCATATTAATTCACCATAATAATTATATAATATTTTTATCATCTTGTAAACATTTGTTCGAATGCTTATTTTGGAAATTTATAACAAAAAAAGAAAAATTAATTTCTTTTCTTCATAGCATGTATTGTTATAAATATTATTACAATAATACCAATTATACTTAAACTATATATTATATATTTTATTATATCCTTATTTACTTTCTTTTGATTAGTACTTTCTGTATTTTCTATTGTAGGTATTTCTATAGTAGTTGGTAAATATTTTCTTGTTATAACTACAGTATAAATTCTTTCTTCATTATTTTCTGCAATAACTTTAATATTAAATATATTTTCTCCTTCATTTAAATCAAAAGTACCTAATCCTTCTATTTTAGATAATTTATCTTCACTAGTAGCACTTATTTCTATTTTATCTATATTATTTTCAACTTCTTTTTCATATGTTAAAGTTTCTTTATTAAATTCTATATCTAAATCACTTATTTTTAAATTAGATAAATAGTTATTATTTGATTTAGCTTTCGTTGTAGTTGTTGTTTTAGTTGTTGAAGGCTTTGTTGTTTCAATTTTTTTTGGTACATTATCTAAATAAATATAACCTATTATTAAACTACTATTTCTATCTTGTTTACAAGATTCACAAAATCCAGTTCCATTATATGCTTCTCTTATATAATTTCCATTTTCATCTTGTATATAATTACCATATTCATCGACCTTATAAGATTCTCTACCACCTTCAGTAGTATATAAATATTCACTATCAAATGAATTTACAAATGCAACATGTCCATATCCACCTGAACCACTAAATACTACAATTGAATTATTTTTTGGTTCACTTCCTACTTCATAACCAGCATTTTTTGCACTATTATACCAACTTATTGCATTACCCCAACCAGGTAAAGAAACACCCATTTTTGAATATGCTTGGTCCCAAGCTACATAT
>CANRDR010000102.1 GCA_947629425.1 uncultured Bacilli bacterium
AACACTACTATATATCTTTTCTTCATATATACACCTTTTCCATATAAAAAAATTATATAAGTATAACCCCCCCCATATCGAACAAATGTTTCTATGAGAGAGATTGGTTATATAATTCAATTCTTCGTATATAATTTTTATTTTTTCTTATTGAGTACTTTCTTACTCTAATTAAATGATACTACAAATACACAATACTTTCAAGTATTAAAATTATCAACATTTCAATTATAAATTTCAAATTTTAATTTTTTTAATCCTTAAATATTTTCATTTCTTATAGTTTCTATTGTATTTTGTTTATTTATCTTATTCATTGAATATTTCATTATTAAAGATATAAGTATAAATACTGCTAATATTGTGATTGATATAGCAAATATTGGTATTTTATAAGGTATCCCTGAATCTTTTCCTAAGAAATAATAAATTAAATATGATAGAAGTAATCCAATAGATAAACCAAATATTAATGATTTTACACCCATAAATAAAGTTTCTAATCTAATCATTCTATTAAATTCTTTTTTAGTCATTCCAACTGATTTTAACATTGCAAATTCAGATTTTCTTAATTCCATATTAGTTGTTATAGTATTAAATATATTTGTTATACCTATTAAAGTAATTACTATTATAAATCCATAAAGAAATATTCCAATTAAAGTAAATAAATTATTCATCATTTTTACATTTTCTTCTATATTATTTAAACTATAGTCTTCACCCTTTAATAATTCATCAATATCATCTTGTAAAAGGTTAGCATTATTTGATTTATAAAATATATTTAAAACTTTAGAATTTGTTTTAATAAAATCTTTATTATATAATTCATCACTTACAATTAAATATGTATTTTGATAATTTTTAAGTCCAAAAGGTTTTTTATCAGTAATATATCCAATTTCAATTTGATACTCAGTATCATCATTTAAAACTCCTAATAGTTTATCACCTTTTTTAAAATCTGTATGTCTTAAAGTTTTATAAACCATTTTAGTTTTTAAATTTTTTGTATTATCAGTTTTTTGTACTCCTACTGTTAAATAATCCATTAGAATACCTTTATCTTTTATATCATCATAATTTAATCCTAATTCTTTTATATATTTTTTATATTGTTCATCTCCAATAGTATATATATTAATATACTCAGTATCATTATCTACTTTTAAATTTAAGAAATCTACATATTCTGGATTTAATTTTCTATTTTTATAAGTAAAACCTGTTTCTCTTAATATTGTATAATTTTCTATATTATTTAATTTAGTTGTTTCAACATATTTATTATATGTTTCCTGATTATCAACTTTTGTAGAATATAAATTTATATTATATTCAGATATTTTTAATTCATTTTCTACAGTATCAAATGCTATATTCATAAAACTTGATAGTGCAATAAATATAAAAACTGATACTATAATAGAAATAACTGTTGTTCTATATTTTTTCTTATTTCTTTTTAAATTTTTATAAGATATTTCACCACCAATACCAAATATTTTATTTATAATTTTTGGTGATTTAATTTTTTTAGAATTTATTTTTATATTAGCACTATTTCTAATAGAATCAATTGGTGATACTTTTGATGCTCTACTTGCACTTCTAAGAGAGGAAAAATAAAGTGTTATTATTCCTAATATTATTGCTATTAAAATACTAATTATTGATAATGAAAATTTTAAATTTAATCCTATAGCAAGACTATCTCTTAAGAAATAATTGCTTATAAGTATTAGTACATATGATGCAATAAGTCCAACTATTATTCCTAAAGGTATTCCGATTATTCCTAATATAGTTGCTTCATAGAAAACATTTTTCTTTATTTGCTTTTTAGTTGCACCTATACTTTTTAACATACCATATTGTTTAATTTTTTCTGTAATTGATATATCAAAACTATTTTTTATACAAAATATAGATGTGAATATTATAATACCAATTATTATGCCTACTACAACTATTATTCCTCCAGTACTTTTTATTCCTAATGGATCTGTTTCTAAATTAATTAAATATGAATTTATTTCAATATCATATTTTTCTTTATTATATTGTTCATTAATATATTTTTCTGTTTCTTTTCTATTTGCAGTAGCGGTATAATATTTTTCAAATAATTCTTCATCTACTCCTAAAATATTAGCGGTTAATTTATATGCATTTTTAATACCATCTTTTGTATATTTAGCATATACATCTAGAAATCCATCTAAGTTTTTATCATCGGCAAGTGTAATAAATGTATATCCTGGTGCAGAATAATTTTCAATATTAGTTGCAGGTCTTTCAATAATACCTACGATTTTATAGGTTTTTTTAGTTGTATTTATTATATTCTCTGCAAGTTCATTTGTTTCAGTAAATTGAATTGGATTATTTTGATATAATTCTATATTATCAATTAAACTAATTCTTTTACCTATGTTTAAACTTATAGTATCTCCTATATTTAAAACTAATCTTCCATTTGTTTTTAAATGAGTAGGTATTACTATTTCATTATCATTTTCTGGTAATCTACCATTTATTAATTTTATAGATAAATTTTCTAATGCATTTTTAGTAAATGCTTTTAAATAAGCATAAGGTTTATATTCATTTTTTGAATCAATTTTAGCATAACCAATATTTTTTGTTAAACTTATATTTTTTATTTCTCTATTATTTGAAAAAACGTATAAATCTTTTTCTGGAACATTATAATATGCTACATGAAAATCTCCTTTTTCATATGTTTCAAAACTTATTAATGATTTAATACCACTTGTATAAATTGAAGAAACTGCAGTTATAAGTGCAACAGATAATATAATACCTATTATAGTTACTATTGTTCTTTTTTTATTTAATTTTAAGTTTTTTATAGTTAATTTATTAAGTAGGTTCATGATTCCTCCTTAACAATTTTTCCATCTTCTAATCTTATTATTCTATCTGCAATTTTAGCGATTTCCATATTGTGTGTAATCATTATAATTGTTTGATTTAATTCTTTATTAGACTTTTTTAGTAAATTAACTATTTCATCACTAGATTTAGAATCTAAGTTTCCAGTTGGCTCATCTGCAAGTATTAAAGCGGGATTTGTAATTAAAGCACGTCCTATACTTGTTCTTTGTTGTTGTCCTCCAGATAATTCATTTGGTAAATGTTTTTTTCTATTTTCTAAATTTAATAATTTAAGCATTTCATTTAATGTTTTATTATCTACTTCTCTATTATCTAAAGAAACCGGTAATGTAATATTTTCTTCTACATTTAATATAGGAATTAAATTATAAAATTGATAAATTAATCCAATTTGTCTTCTTCTAAATATGGCAAGTTTATCATCATCAAAATCATATATATTTTTCCCATCTATATAAACTTTACCACTTGTTGGTCTATCTACTCCACCTATTAAATGAAGTAATGTTGATTTACCACTTCCACTTGCTCCTACAATAGCGACAAATTCTCCTTTTTCTACTGTAAATGATACATTATCTAAAGCAACTACTTTAGTTGTATCTTTTCCATATATTTTTGTTAAATTTTCTACTCTTAATATTTCCATATTAACTTCCTTTCTTAATACAAATATATTATATAAAAGTTACAACTAAGTTACTAAAATTAATATTTAAAAAAATTATTTATTATTTTTATAGTTCCAAATTCCTAATTAATTTTAATTTAGATTGGTTTAAGCAATGATATAAAAGAGATTATTTAAATATTAAATAATTTTAAATTAAAATAATGATAGTTAGTAAAAAAGTAAGATTTTATAATTTTTTCTAGCAGTCTTTAAATTCTATTTTTTTTAATATTTTTATAAATTGTTGCTGTAAAAAAGGTTTTGCAAATTGTTCTTCTAATGTTATAACACTATTTTTATATCTACTATATGCTTTATCATAGTTTCCTTGTTCGATTTGTTCAACACAATAATCTACTATATTATCATAAATATAGTCATAAATAATATCTGATTTTTCTACCTTATCAATGGTTTTAACAATTATTGGAGCAACTTGATAATAATGTTCTATATCTTCTTTTGAAACAAAGTTATCTCTAAACCATCTTAATACTTTTAGTTCATAACAATTATCATCAAATTGTTCTTGAAAATATCTCATACATGCCGAAGTTAAATAACAACTTGTATCTGTTTTTGTAGTTTTGCCATCAGAACCATGTTCAACAATTGAACCTTTACCAGTGGTTGTATTAATGTTAATATGAGTGGCTGAGTGCCCTTTTTGAGATGGATTTTTATCATATATTGAATATGATGAATTTTTGCCATTTCCAGTCATTTTTGAATAATGACCATCATTGTGTTTGTAACCATACTTATTTTTTTCTCCCATTTATTTTTCCTCCTTTATTTTTTGTTCTAGCATAAATTCAAAAGCATAAAATTCATTACTAATGTGATCGGTTAATTCAGAAAATGTATTATCTATATTTAGTTGATAAATAATATTTGATATCGTTTTAATTTTTTCCAAATTTATCTTTTCTTCAAAATTCATTTTTAATTCAATAATACTATTTTCTAAGAAAGTAATATCAATATTTTTTAAATTATATTTATTTGTCTTTTTAATCATATTAATATCATTAATTATATTTTCTAAATGTTCTAACACTTCATTACTCCTTTCTTGTATAATATTGTATCTGTATCTTAAATTAGTATTTATTAAAATATATAATATCATATTTTCTATAAATTTAAAAATACCTATTAGTTTTATCTATTTTTATAATTCCAAAATCCTAATTGACCTTTTGCTTCTATTACTTTAATAGGTTCAATACTATCTAATATCCAAGCATATCTTCCAACTTCATATCTACCTGAAATAAAGTTATTTGGATTTTTTTCTTTTTCATTCATAATAAATTCTTCTGTCATATAAATACAGTCAACTAAATTACATTTACAAATTATATATCCATATTTTAGTTCATCTTCTTTATATAATTTTGATAAATCTTTTCTTGCTTTGACATCTTTAGATATTTTAGCTAATCCAGCATGAATATATAATTCACCTCTATAATTTGTTTTCCAACTTCTAGTTTCAATATATTTAACTTTATTTTTAATTAAAGTTGCAAAAGGTTCTCTAATTGTTAATACTTTCATTTACATCACCTATAACATCTAAACTTTAAAATTTTTTATTAAAATTGATAAAATAATAATATCTTTTGGCATGGACAAATATTATATTCGAAATCATAGGAATAGTTAATAAACAACTAATCACTAAATGCATTTTATCATAAATGTTGTTTATTTCAACTCTTTTTAACGAAAAAAAGGAACAGCGTTCCTTTTTCTCCCTCCCAAAAAGAGAGGCATTTCATTACATATTCATATTATCATATTTTATAATTAATGTAAATATGTAACATTAATATTTTATGATTATTTTTATTTATTATTCATTAATTTGTCAAAATATTTTTTGTCTATACCA
>CANRDR010000103.1 GCA_947629425.1 uncultured Bacilli bacterium
GTATAATTAGTAGTAGCCCCTGCAGCAGAACTACTTAAATCTGTTTCTGAGTCACTATTTGGTGTCGCAGTAACCCTCTCAATTGTAATTTGAGAATGAGACTGAATTTCTTCTCTATTAATACTGACTGTATAATCTACAGGAACTTGCGATTCTGCAGCATTTAGAATAAAAGTTATTTTTCCTGTTGAGCCTGGTGCAATTAAATTTTCTCCATTATTAAGAACATTCTCATTTTTATCCCAATTGATAGTTGTTGTGAAACTGTGTGATTTTCCATCAGAAATATCTGTTCCACCAACTAACACTTTCCATTTTGCTACTTGTGCAGTCGGTGTTGCTGTTGCTGAACTTGTATAACGTGAGAATGTTGCTCCTACTGCTCCACCTGCTACTGCTAATAATATAGCTGTAGCCATTACTAAAACTGTCTTTTTATTCATCATTTCACCTCCTATTCATTTTCACAGCATATAAGTTAACTTCTATCACATATTTTAGTTATCTTAAATACTCTATGCTTATAATAAGTGTATCAAACTTCTTAAAAAAAGTCATTAAAAAAATATATTATCCATATATTTTTTTATTTTTTATAATATTATAATATTATAATATTATATTTTATAGAGAAGGCCTTCTCTATAAAGGAATTATATAATTCCTTTAAGTTATGCTTTAATTCTTTGATTTGCTGTTACTGTTATAGGCAAATTAATTGGTAATGCAGCAGCCCCTAATGATGTATCATCTGGGTCGTTCGTTTGTGCTTCCCATTGAACATTTATCGTAATAGTAATAGGTGTACCAATAGCATTAAGTTCTATACTTCCATTGTAATTTGATTCAGATTTGTTTAATGATGTTACCTCCCCAGCACTAGGTGTAGCAGTTACACTAGCAATTTTTATTTGTGTATGTTTATCTATTTCTTCTGTATTTATATTAACACTATAATCTATTGGAACTTGAGTACCTGTGGCATTTATTGCAAATGTTATTTTTCCAGTTGACCCCGGCGCAATTAAATCGGTTCCATTATTAAGAATATTTTCATTTTCATCCCAATTAATAGTCGCTGTAAAACTATGTGGTTGACCATCTGATATATCTTGAGTACCTACTAATACCTTCCACTTTGCTACTTGTGCTTGAGGTGTTGCTGTTGCTGAACTTGTATAACGTGAGAATGTTGCTCCTACTACTCCTCCTACTATACATAATAATACTGCAGTAATTCCTATTAATATATAATTTCTTGTCTTCACCATTTCACCTCCTATCATTTGATTACAGCATATAAGTTATATTTTTATTATTTTCTAATTATCTTAAATACTCTATGCTTACAATAAGTGTATCAAACTTCTTATAAAAAGTCATTAAAAAAAATATAATTTTCTTATATTTTTTTAGGTTCTATAAATAATTAATATATATTATAGAGAAATACTTTTCTCTATAAAGGAATTATATAATTCCTTTATTCTGTAGCAATATGTTGAGATGCTGTTACTGTTATCGGTAAATTTAACAATGGTGCCTCTGCACCTAATTTAGTATCATCTGCATCATTTGCTCCTTGAGCAGCCCATTTAACATATACATTAATTGTGACTGGTTTAGAAATGTCAGTTAATGTTATATTTCCTCTATACTCTGAAGAAATATCTCCTGCTAAAAATGTTTCTTGCCCAGCGTTTGGCGTTGCACCAACTTTTTCTATTGTTATTTGCGAATGGTCCGCAATTTCTTCATTATTAATGTCAATAGTATAATCTACAGGAACTTCTGACCCTGTTGCATCTATAATAAAAGTTATTTTTCCACTTGACCCCGGTGCAATTAAATTGCTACCATTATTTAAAATATTTTCATTTGTATCCCAATTTACTTGTGCTGTAAATGTTTGCGGTTCACCATTAGAAATATCAACACTACCTACTGATACTTTCCACTTCGCCACTTGTGCTTGAGGTGTTGCTGTTGCAGCACTTGTATAACGTGAGTATGTTGCACCTACTGTTCCTGCTGCTACTGCTAATAATATAGCTGTAACCATTACTAAAGCTGTCTTTTTATTCATCGTTTCACCTCCTACCATCTTTTAGCATATATTATTTATAAAATTACTTATAATAATATACCCTATATCTTATAAATTAAGTATAACATATATTTTTTATTTTTTGTAAAAAATATTAATAATATTTTACAAAAAATGTTTTTTTAATTATTTTCTATAATTAATTCTTTTAATTTATTAATTTGTCTATTTAATAAAATACATAATTTTTCTATTCTTTTATCACTCATTTTAGTTAAGTATTGATATTGATGTAATAAATTATCAAACCATTCTACAATTCCATCTAATTTATTTATATCTATTCTTTTTATATTTTTTATTAGTTTTATTATTTCATCAAAAGATTTTATTTCATAAAATAATCTTCCATTATTTGAAATATGTATTTCTTCTTCATCATAATATTCTATATTTAAACTTTGTCCATTATCAAATATAGGAGCAACATCTATCCATTTTAAAGTATTAACATCTCTTATAATTCCAAAATTATTTAAATGTCTATCTTCATTCATAATAATAAAATCTAAAATATACATATTTTCTACTTTTTTTCTAGCATTTTCTATTCCATTATCTTCTAATTTTTTTATATATTCTTCATAATCATTATCATGTCTTTTTATATTATTTATAATTTGATTACAAGTTATAAATTCTGTATCTTTAGTTATAAAACAAGGACATTTTGATACTACTATATCTTTATATGTATCAATTGTATACTTTACATGATTAAATCCTAAACGTTCACATATTTCGCTTGCTAATACTTCATTAAATGGTTGTAAACTATCATTTTTATAACCACTTTTTAATAAATATCTTATTCCATTATCTATAATCCAAGCCTTTTTAAGCATTCCATCTGTTGTATTATTAGGAGTTTTTAAAGATGTTTCTTTTTTTATTTGTTTACTATTAGTTGATAAAGATGCTTCCATAAATTCTGCATAATCAAAATCATTATCAAAAAAATTAATATCATTATATGATATATTACTATCATAAGGTTTTAACCAATATTGATCTGATAAAGATAATCCAAAAGCCTTATCTAAAAGTTCATAAGGTGCAATTATATTTAATCTATGTAATAATAAATCTAATTTATCACGCCATGAAGGTATTCCTCTTCCTTTAAACCATTCATTTAAATTAGTTCTAAAAGAATCATTATTAATATCATTTTCAACATAAAAACTTTTTAATATACATGGAGCATAATTAATATTTTTAACTCTATATATTCTAGTATAAACACTTGGTCCAGTATCATATTCCGCTATTAAAATTTCTACATTTTTATTCATAAGTATCTCTTTCATTTTAAATAACCTTCTTATAAATATTTATAATACTATTATAGCATAAATAAACTTTATGTTTTTTAAGATAGCAATAAATTTTATACATAAATTAAAAAAGATTAAAATTTATATTCTTTTAATCTTCTTTTAGTTAATCCTGTTGCACTTGATATTATATCTAATGATATGTTTTGTTTTAATAAATTTTTCGCTATTTTTAATTTTTCTTTTTCTTGTCCTTCAACAAGTCCTAAAGTTTTTCCCCTAGTCATTCCTTCTTCTCGTGCTTCCTCTATATCTTTCATATGCCCTATTTTTGTTGCATATTCTAATATTTCTTCTTTTTCCTCTTTACTTAATAACATACTATCTACATTCATTTGTTCTATTGTCTTTACTGTTCTTTCCATTATTTCATCTCCTTTAGATAAAGTTTTTAATTCTTTTATATCATTGATTATAAATAATTTGAAAAATTTATTCGCTTCATCTACTTCATTATAACAAATATTTTTTACATTTTTCAAGTTTACATGAAATACTTTAAATGTATTATCTGTTACTTCATGTTTTCCTGTTGTTAAATCTGCTATTCCTGTTTCTGTTATTAGATAATTATTATTATATACATTCCTCCATATGAACTTGTCCAATACCAATCAGAAATTGTATGTATTGTATTTTTTATATAACTATTTGAAGAACCACCACCAGATATTAAACCCGCAAATGCATATTCATTTACTGTTAATATTCCTATTTTACTTTGTACATTATCATTATATATAAATTTTAAATCTGCATTACCTAATTTTCTAGCATATACTAATTCTTCTAATGAACTATGAATTTTATTATTATCACTAAATTTATCTGACTTTTCTCCATCATTAGTATAATAACTTTTCTGACTTCCCAAATACCATATATCATCTTTTATTTTATTTACTATATTTTCTTCTTTAAATTTTTCTTTAAACCATTTTTCTAATTGATTTTTAATACAAGTATCAGTATCAGCAGTGCAATTTTCATAATCTGCTTGATAATATGTTTTTTCATCTACCTTTTCTATTTTATATCCATAAGTAGCCTGTCCTATTTGAGTATTTTCACCACTTGTTGCACTTTCACATGTTTGTGTCTTATCTTCTAGTATTAATTTTATCGAACCGTCGCCTTCAATTCTTACAACTCTCCAACACATTTTGTTGAAATTTAAATAATTATCTATTACGTTTCCTCTAAAATAATATGATTTTCCTAATGTATCCTCTGTTATACTTAATGTTTTTTCATCACCACTACTTACCTGTCGTGGTGGGATTGTTTTAGAATTTGGTGAATATATTGTACTGTTTTTATCTTTTGGATTCTTTGCATTATTTATTATCGTTTCTGCTAATGTATTATTTACTTTTTGTGATATTGTTACTTCTACTCCTATACTTAATGGTATATCGTTTGTTCCTAAGTTATAATCATCGTCATCATTTATATCTGGATCCCATTCTATATATACTTTTATTGTTACTGGTTTATTTATTTCTTCTAAATTTATTAGTCCATTAAATTCTTCTGTTGCATTTATTATTGTTTCTTTTCCATCTTGTGTTGATGTTATTTTTGTTATTTTTATTTGTTTATGGTCTTTTAACTTACTTGTATCTAATTTTATATTATATTTTACTGATACTTGAGAATCTTTTGCATCTATTACAAATGATACTACTCCTTTACTTCCTGGTGCTATTAATGTTTTTCCATTATTATATATATTATCATTTTGATTCCAATCAATATTAGCATCAAATTTTTTTGTTTTTCCATCTGATATATCTATATCATTTACTAATACATGCCATTTTGCTATTTTAGGATTTATTTTTGATTCACCTATACTTTGATATTTTGCAAATGTAAAACCTATTATTCCTATTACTACTATTAATAATATTACTGCTACCATTATTAGTATTTTCTTATTCTTCATATAAACCTCTTTTCCATATAAAAAAATTATATAAGTATAACCCCCCCCATACCAAACAAATGTTTCTATGAGAGAGATTGGTT